>JABMSA010000128.1 GCA_013202185.1 Planctomycetota bacterium | reverse complement strand
TTGAAGATGTTGAATATCGAGTGCGCCATGGCGACGTGGCGCTCGTTGTTCTCGGGCGACACGGCGAATACGTCTCCGTTAGTAACGTCTTGCACGAACTCGAGAAAGATCGGCCTGCCCTTGCCCCAGAACGCCGGCACATAAAACAACGCAATCATATATGCCGCGCCGAAGACATTGAAGAGCGAATGGGCAAGGGCGGTGCGCCGCGCGGCGCGGTTTGCACCGATGGATGCAAGGATCGCGGTGATCGTAGTGCCGATGTTGTCGCCCAGCACAATGGGCACCGCGGTGTAGAAATTAATCAGCCCGCTGCCGGCAAGCGCGATCGTAAGGCCGATAGTTGCCGAGCTGCTCTGCACGATAACGGTCATTGCCGTGCCGATGCATATGCTGTACAGCACCGCCTTGATCGGCATCACGCCGCCACTGGCGGGCGAGCAGTCGAAGCCCTGAAAAAACGCCGCGAACGACGGAAAATGGCGCAGCGGCTTGAGAGTGCCGCTCATCACCGTCATACCCAGAAACAGCAGGCCGAAGCCCATTATGGCCTGGCCCCAGAATTTATATGTGCGGTTGCGCACGACCATTATTATGATCAGGCCCACTGCAATCGCAGGATAAGCCAGGTCGGTGAGCTTGAACGCGATGATCTGCCCGGTTACGGTTGTGCCGATGTTGGCGCCGAAAATGACCCCTATCGCCTGCGTCAGCGTTATCAGGCCGGCGTTTACAAAGCCTACGGTCATTACGGTGCACGCGCTCGACGACTGAATCAGGGCCGTGACAACGGCGCCCACCGTGATCGCGATGAAGCGGTTTCGGGTGAACATCCTGAGTATCCACTTCAGCTTCTCGCCGGCCACGCGCTGCAGGCCGTCGCACATCTGCTTCATTCCAAAAATGAACACCGCCAGCGCGCCCAGCAACGTTGTGAGCATGACCGTCCTGTTGAGCGCACTCGCCTCAAAATGAATCGCGCGTGCAACGTACTTCCCGTTGGGGTCGGCCACTTCCGCCGTCACATAAACCCTCGAGGTGGATGTCGGAGCCTTGAGCTTGGGAAGCCTGAGGATTGTGGAGGCCAGACCCTCGTCGTCGGACACGGTGTCGGCCAGCCTGAGAGAAGCCCCATTGGGGCTGCCTTCAATAATTGTGAAGTAAACAGGAATGCCCGAAACGGCCTTGCCGTTTGAATCCAGCACCTGCACCTGCAGCGGATCGGCGAGTTCGGACCCGGAAGGGCCCTCCTGCTTGTCGCCGAAGATTCTTATCCCCGACGTAACCCTGAACTCGGCCTTCTTAGGTTTGCCGTCTGAGCCTATCGCAAGCGCCCGCACATAGCAATCGCCGAATTTCGGACCAAGCCGAACAATGCACGATGCTTTGCCACCGTGATCGGTGGCGGTTACCGACGGGCCCACGAACTCGGCGCCGGTCGGCTCGCCGCGAAAACTGAAGACGACCTCCTGGCCTTCAACCGGCAACCGCCTGCCTTTGCCGCCGAACATGCCGGGCCGGGAAGGACCAAGCACCTCGACCACGAGGGCAATCTCGTCGCCGGAGGCGCCGACGTCGTTGTTCCCCTCACGCAGCACGATCTTATCGACGATATTCCCGGACGGTTCTTCACCGTAGCACAGCCCGGTCGTCAACATCAATGCCGCAGCCGCAACACACCGCAATACGCAGCAAGTCATACGCAGAATCCGTCCTGAAGATATTGGAACGCCGCTTCCGAAAGATGTGATGAGACTTTCGTATTGTATGAATTGCAACCGATAGATGAGATTATAACCGCTGAGCACTCAAAATGCCAGCGGAAAACGAGGGACGCGGGGCGGAAATGCTCCCTTCCGAACTTTGCCTCCTGGCAGTCGAGCCGGCAGGAAGGACGCCTTCAGATCCCAGACGGACCACTCGGTCGACGTCAAACAGATGCCCACGCCCACGAAGTTCTTGCCGACCCGAGGCGGATGAGTTGAAGAAAGAAAACTTGACTTCCGCCCGAAGCGTGTTACAAGGTGTCAGACGGCGGGACGATGGCCGGTGGCGGCGCCCGTTGCCCGTGGGCAGGCCACCCAAGAAGACAACGAAGAAAAAAATAGGTGACTGTCCCTAGTTTTCTAGTTTTTCAGTTCTCTCACCGTCGGCACACTCGGCCAATCCGCCGTACGGCAAGCCCTTACTTCTCCGCCAACTCCGCCAATTCTTTCATCTTTTCGGGTATCGGCAGGCTGTATGGGCAGCGCTCGACGCAGTCGCCGCATTCGGTGCAGACTCCGGGATTCGGATCGAGCTTGGCGTAGGCTTTGGCGATGTCCGTGGCCTGGCCGGTCTTGAATTGCTCGAGCACTTACATTGCGCTTGGGATCGCAATGCCTTCGCCGCATGGCAGGCAGTATCCGCAACGGCGGCAGAAATCCGTCCCCCACGAAGCGGTCAGCTTCTTGAGCTCTTCGATCTGCCCGGCGGTGAGCCCTGCGCCTTCCTGCCCGGCCTCGATGGCCACCTCCACCTGCGCCACGCTGTCGACGCCGGGTGTTACGCAATCGACATACGGATTGGCAACGCAAAACTTGAGAAGTTGCAGCGGCGAGAGGGTTACGGGCTTTCCGTCGGGCCCGGGCCGGGCTTGCACCAGCGAGCCGCCGCCATAGGGCTTCATAATGGTGATGCCCATCCCGCGCGACTCGGCCAGCGGCAGCAGCTCTTCCTCCGTTCGGGCCATGCTTTCGCCGTCGGAGGGGCTGCGCCCGCGATTGGCCACGTTGTAGCTGATCGTGATCACGTCGTATCTGTCAGACTCGATCATGTCGCGCACGATCTCGGCGGTCGCGTGGGTCGAGATCCCGACAAAGCGGATCCGGCCGTCTTTCTTCATCTGCAGGGCAACGTCGTAAATGCCGCCCGCCTGCTTGGTGGCCTCGTAGTCCCGGGGGTTGGTGATGTCGTGAAGCTCGAAGAGGTCGATGACGTCCGTCCGCAGATTCTTGAACGTCTGATCCGACGTCTCGGCAAACTCCTTCGGGTCGCGCATGTGGGATCGGCCCAGGATCACCCACCTGTCGCGATCCTTCTCGATTGCCTTGCCGACCATCGTGTCGGTTTTGCCCTTGCCATAAGCGTATGCCGTATCGAGGAAGTTGATGCCGCCCTCGGCGGCGCGCCCGAGCATTCGGGCCACATCTTCGTCGGATGAATCGGCGCGCATGAACCCGAGCGAGCCGAGCCCAACCACCGATACCTTCAGTCCCGTTCGGCCCAGCGTTCTGTATTCCATTATCATGAGCGTGTTTTCCTTTGTAATCATGGCCGTGCTGATGCTGCGTGCTTGAAGGATCATACACGCTTGGGCGAAAATGTTCAAGGGGAATCGCGGGCCCCGACCGCAAAACAAGCCTTGACACCCGCCCGAAATGTGTTACAATGTACCGGTCTGCACCTTGTGACGGAAAGGACTCTCCAATGACAGAACCAGACGCATCGCTCGAGCGCATCGAGGCCGATTTGGGTATCACCGAAGATCATAGTCTTGAACAATGTATCGACAAGTTCTACGACCACCTGACCAAAGGTCTTCAACTGCCCTGCGACGTCACCGGTATCGAAGACTTCATGTGGGAAGAGGTCTACGTAATCGGGTCGGGCGATCCCGATGAGTACGAAAGACTCCGCCGAACTCATCCGTCGTTCCAGGATGTGTATGAACTGCTCGCCATCGAAAGGGACGTGGTATCGGAGTGGATGATGTTCCGTTCCGAAGATTTCGCGGCGCGCGTCCGGCGCAAGTCGGATGGCAAGGAATTCTGGCTGGGGCTTGCTGAGCTCAAGGCGGTCGACAAGAGTTCCGCAAACTATCGTCTGCTTGATGATTATGCTGAGTGGTTGATGAACAGTCGCTGAATCAGCTTGAACCCGAGGAACACCCATGACACCCCGCGAACGCGTGCTGCTGGCTGTCGAACACAAGAAAACCGACCGGGCGCCCGCCAACTATGGCGCTCAGCCGCAGGGTAACCGACCGACTGATCGAAAGACTCGGCGTGGCCGATTACGAGGAACTGCTGCAGGCCCTCAACGTAGACATGAGGCGATCTGGCTTCGACTACGGCCAACCTGACGGCGAGCCAGATACACAAGGATACGCGCGAACCATGTGGGGCGCACATCACCGAGAAGAAGACCCCGGCGACGGCCGGCCAAAGTTCTACCTGCCGTTCGATGAAAACTCCACCGTAGACGACGTACACGCCAACGAGTGGCCCGACCCCGATGCGCTCGACTACTCCCAGGTCCGCAGCCAGTGCGAGAAGCACTACGGAACGTATGCAACCTTCGGCGCCCCGTGGAGCCCGTTCTTTCATGAAGTAGGCTGGTTCATCGGACAGGAAACATTCCTCATCTGGATGACGACCAAGCCCGACGTCCTCAAGGCCATCATCAACCATTTTGTCGATTATGAGGTCGAAGTGACCCGACGCTTTCTCGAAGCGGCAGACGGAATGATCGACATCACCTACTTCGGCAATGATTTCGGAACGCAGCGGGCACTGTTCATCTCGCCGAAAATGTGGCACGAGTTCATCCGGGCGCCGCTCAAGCGCTTCTTCGACGTATCCCACGAATTCGGGTGCAAAGTGATGAAACATTCATGCGGCGCCATCCGAAGCATCATTCCGCATATGATCGAAGACGGCGTGGACATTCTCGATCCGGTACAGGTAGCCGCTTCGGGAATGGAGCTGGCCGGGCTCGTGCGCGACTTCGGAGAAAAGCTCTGCTTTCACGGGGGCGTCGACACCCAAAGAACGCTTCCCTTCGGCTCCGCCCAGGACGTCCGAGCCGAGGTCCGGTCCTACATCGAACTCACTCGCGAGCGAGGCGGCTACATCCTCTGCGGAAGTCAGGACCTGATCGAAGACATCCCTACGGACAACATCCTTGCAATGTACGACGAGAACACGAAAGGCACTTGACAAGCCGGACGCAGCCAACGCCAGGGAGCGCGCCTGAAATCAGCGGCCGTCCGGTTTTTCGCTTGACAGCCGGCTCGGCACCTGTTAAACTTTGTCTGAAAAATCGGGACCCGCGGAGAAACCCAGGAAATGAAACAAGAAATCAGGCCGAGCCTCTCGTGGTTGCTTCTTGCAGCGATTGTCTTTGTCGTTGGAGCAGGCGGCGGCACAGCACTGTTGGTAACCAAAATCATCGACCTGCCCAAAGGCAAGACCTTTATTGTGCCCTCAACACAAACGTTCAACATTGATCGACCTGGAACTCATACGCTTTGGCACGATTATCGAATAACCTTCAAAGGCAAGGTTTACAACAAGCCCGAAGAACTTCCCGACCAGGCAACCATCACCCTCGAGAATGAACAGACCGGCGAAGTAATACCCATGAGCGAATCATGGCACTCCACAGTTACCTCAGGACAACACGAGAAGACAGAGATCGGTTCTTACAACATTGAGCAGGCCGGCACGTATGTTCTCTCGGTTACCGGGCTCGACGATGAGCATGTTTTTTCGTTCGGGCGCTCATACCTGAAGGGATTGATCGGTGCCATTCTTGCTTGTGTTGTGTTGAGCCTACTCGGTGTGTTCGGCGCAATTGCCATAGTCATCGTTGTCCTGGTGGCGAGATCGAGAAACAAGAGAAGAATGGCCGACCGAGCCATCGGGATGTGATGTTCTTTCGTGTGCAACGAACGCAGAGCGTGTGAATCCTGCGCATGGCGCGTGCATCCTTCGCATGATTGACATGCGAACGCGTCGATGCATTCGCAAGCCCCAGAACACCGCTGATCATCGCGGGCGCGTGATCGGAACTAATGGTAACAGTCCGGAAAACTAGGGACGGTTACGAATGGCATGAAAATAAGCTCTTTATACGCGGTTCCGGCTCGGGGGAGGCACCTGTAAGGCGCTGTGACAGCAGAAGATCCGGCAAAGCTCCGTATATGAAAAACGCTGAGCCATTCACTGTTTCTCGGACCGGCTGGTCGGTTGCATATCTCTTTTGACAAGATCTTGCCACTCGGTCAATGGCGGTGCAGATCGCGTATCATAAGCTTAACTTCACGCCATTC
>JABMSA010000127.1 GCA_013202185.1 Planctomycetota bacterium | reverse complement strand
GTGCCAGCGACCACAACGGCCTGCCGGTGGCAGCCTCGAGGACCTCCACTCCGAGGTCCGACGTGGCCGCAACGAGTAATTCGCGGCCGTGCTTACGGACCGAAGGCAGCAGCCTGAGCGCGTTGAGCACTCCGCCGCTGAGGCGACGCCGCCATATTCGCCGGCCCACTTCCCCCTCGCCCGCGACGCTGTAACACAGCACCTCGCGGCCCGCCGCAACGCACACCCGCCCGCCCGAGAGCTTGATGATCTCGAGAGGAATATCACTGACTCGGATGGGGCCGTCGGCCGTCAGCAGTGTGCCGTCGTCGAGCGAACGGAACGTCACATACAGGTCATCGCCGGTCTTGGACTCCAGGACAACGACAACGTTGCCGACTACGCACGGATCGGCCACGGTGGTGCGGTCGGGCACACGCCGCCACAGCTCCCGGCCCGTGGTTATATCCCACAGCGCGGCCCTCTTGCGGCTCGGCTTCTGTTGCGGGGCTTGAAACTGGCCGCCGATAATGATCACTCCTCTTGTTCTCGGTTCCGGTGTGATGCTCAGCAGCTTCTTTTCGGCTGCGACGGCGAGGCCGTTGCGGCGTGTCGGGCGGTTGTTGCGCAGCGGCGTGAAGGGGCCATCATCCGCGGAGAAGCTCGCGAGCGCCTCTCCGGTAACCCAGTCGAGGCACTGTATGAACCTGTCGCGCGAGATCACCAGCGCCCTTCGCACGCTGCCCTTGCCCGGCAGGGCGC
The DNA here is from genome assembly GCA_013202185.1 of Planctomycetota bacterium. Classification (GTDB taxonomy): domain Bacteria; phylum Planctomycetota; class PUPC01; order JABMSA01; family JABMSA01; genus JABMSA01. The sequence goes on along the minus strand of JABMSA010000127.1, from coordinate 5,125 downwards.
CCATGGGTACCGTTCCCGCAATGTACATCCTGTAGCCGATGGCCACCTGGTCGTGCTTGCTGGGGCGCTCACCGAGCGTTGCCGCGAGCACTTTCTCGTTGCGCTCACGCAAGACCTTCACGCTCACCTTTGTGCCGGCGCGGGTGTTGCCGCAGATGCGTATCAGGCTGGCGGTGTCGTCGACTCTCACGCCGTTGAATTCGATTATGACGTCGCCGCCCTCGAAGCCCGCGCGCTCGGCGGGCGTGTCGGGCATCACTTCCGTGATCTGCGCGCCTTGCAGCGGCGCGGCGGGGTCACGAAGGCCCACGCCGAGCCATCCGGCGGCGTTTTTCCAGGCGAGCGAGCCGTCTTGGGCGCGGCGGCAGTGGAGGTTTTTTCCCAGGATGACGTAGAAGAGGTCGCCAACCGTCTCGGCGGCCAGGTCCACCAGCATGGCGGGGTTTCGGCCGCTGTTGGTTTGGAATGCCCATTGCTGCCGCAGCGGCGGCGCAAGAGCGATGCCGGGCGGCGCCGGGGCGTCGGTGATGCCTTGCTTCTCGAGGCACATCGCCAGCAGAACGCGCGCCCGCGATGCCTGGGCGCTTTCCGGCGAACGGCGCAGCAGCAGGCCAAGATACCCACCGGCCGTGTGCCAGTCATTCTGCTCGACGGCGCTTTCCGCCACGCTCAGCAGCGATGCCGCGAGAAACTTGCTGTTGGGATATCTGCGCAGCACCTCGAGGGCCGCCGTCACTTCGCCGGGCGACGCCTCGAGTATTTCCTCTGCCTTTGCATCGTAGTGGGCGTAATGCTGTCGGCCGTGCTCCTTGATCAGCTCGGAGATCCTTGCCTCGGTGAAAACCCGTGCCTGCACCAGCAGATGCACATTGGGATGGAAGGATTCGTCGGGGTGTTCCCTGATGATCGTCTGGAAGGTGTCGATTGCGGCCTTGATGTTGCCGAGCGCCGCGAAGGCGTCGCCGATCCTCACACTCGCCTGGAGCGAGCCCTCCTGCTGTGGTGCGCGCATCAGGGCGTGCTCGAAGTGTCCGAGCGCCTTGGTGTGGTTGCCGGCCGCGCTCTCGGAGTCGCCAAGGTCCATGTATATTGTGAAGAGGTCGCCCAGCAGGTCGAGTGCCAGTTGGGCGTCGCCATGCTGCCGGCGAACAAGCTCATAGGCCTTCTCGTATTCGGCGGCGGCGTCGGCGTATCGGCCCTGCCACAGGTGGTGCAAGGCAAGCTCGGCGTGCAGCGCGGGGTCGTCGGGCGAGGCAGCCAACTTTGCAATCACTTGTTCCAGGTCGATGCGCTCGTCGAAAACCTGCACGCGATCCTTGCCCGTTACGATCACCTTGCCGCCGGCTATCAGAAGATTGCCCGATTGTATGTTCTCCGCGCGGCTGTGCTGAGCCTTCAGCCATTCGGCCCAGGCAATATAGGGCCGATCAATGCCCACGAACCGGCCCGTCTCGAGGCGGATCACTTCGATGCCCCCCTCGATAGGGCAGAGCGCGAAGTCTTCGGCGAGCACGCCGCGCCCGGCCGATTTGCCGCTGAGCTCCTGCGACCACTCGCTGGTGCCGTCGTAGCCGATGCTCGCAATGTGGCGGCCGCTGACAATGGCGCTGCCGTTTTTCACTCCGAGCAGATGATAGTAGTTGCCGCCGAGCGTGTGCCGCCACTCGAGTCTGCCCGTGGCCAGGTCAAACGCACAGAGAGAATCCGACCCGGCCGGCAGCAGGTAGAGCCGCCCGCTGCTGATGATCGGCGGATTGTTGGGCTTGTAGGGCTTACTTGGCGCGTATCTGAGGTTCTCGCCGAGATGTTGCTCGTATACGTTCTTCCACAGCGGCCGGCCCGTGGCGGCGTCCGCCGCTACGACCACCCCCACGTTCAGGGCAAGATAAACAACACCGTCCTTTTCGGCCGGCATCTCGGCTGCTCCGTTGCCCGTGCGCATGTTGTATATCCTGCGTATCTGGCCCAGGCATACGAACGTTTTCCAGAGCAGGGCGCCGGTTTGGGCATCGAATGCGCAGAGGTACATATCTTCGCCGGGCGTTTTCATCGCGCCTGCAAACAACCTGCCGCCCGCCACTATCGGCGCCGACGCAAACGAAAACTGCCTGAGTTGCTCGTTGTTCACGTCGTGCCCGCAGCGCTCCCACGCAACCTTCGGTTCGCCCTTGTCTGCTCGCACCTCGAGCGCCACAAGCTTGAACCGTGTAATCTGGCGGCCATTCTCGTGGGCAGTGCAGAGGATGTTTGCATATACTCTGTCGCCTGCGGCCGTAACAAACAGCGATCCGTTGTCCGTTGAGTATCGAGAAAACCGTGTGACCCGCCTGCCGGCAGCGTCGTGCGCCCCCGACTTGTATTCCCACAGCTTCGTGCCCCTTAGAAGATCACGGGCGACCACCGAGGAGTCCGTTCGGTAGTAGACGATGCCGTCCATCACGGCCGGTCGGCAGAGCATTCTCGATGGGCGTGGGGGCGCGGGCCTGCCTACCGGCGGCCTGGTGCGCGGTTGGGTTCGTTCTTCGACCTTTCTCTGATGCCAGCGCAGCCTGCCGGGCAGCGCCACCTTGGCGGGCGAGCGGCCGTGGGAATTGTCGCCGCCAAACGTGCCCCAGTCGGCGGGGACGGCGGCCGGCGGGGGCGTAGCCTTCACCATTTCGGCGAGGGCCGCGAGCCTGGCGTTTTCGGCCGGGTCAGTTGCCGTGGCCGATAGCGCGAGCTTCAGGAGTTCGTCGGCTTTCTGCGGCCTTCGCATCGCCTGGAGGCACGCCGCCGCCTTCACGAGGATCAGGCCCGGCGAAAACCGCGGCCGCACGCCGGGTCGCATCCGCGAGAGGATGTGCTTGTACGTGTTGAGCGCCGCCGGGTAGTTGCCGCGCTCGAGGCGCAGATCGGCGGCGTCCTTGAGAGCATCATCGGCGACGGACGAAATCGGGAAACGGTCATGAACCTTGTGGAGCAGTGCAGGCGACCTCCGGCGGAGCGCACTGGCATAAAGCTCCCGGGCCGCCGCGTCGTTGAGCGTCCTGTATGCGACCACGGCCTCCGGCGGCAGCGAGACCATGCGGCGGCGGCAGTACTCGTCGCAGGGGATATACACCCCCTCGCCGGCCGGCAGATCGGTCGTGATCCCATCGTCGATGAGCACCTGGTATGCAGCGAGGGCGTCGGGCCATTTGCCTTTGTTGCAGAGCATTTCGGCCCGGCGGAGCACCCTCAGCGTGCGGTCGTCCGGCTCGTTGAGAAAAATGCCCACCGGCGAAACGACGTCATCTTCGGGCAGCGGGCCGGCGATCAGCTCGGGCGCGCCCAGCAGGCCGCGCGCCTTCGCGATGAGGGCATCGAGCGCACCGGCTGCGGCATCGGCCGGCGGCTTGGAGTCGGCGGCCACACACACCGAACCGAAAGCAACGGCCGCGATGAACAGCAATGACATTAATCGGTGCAGCATTCTCAGCAGTTCCTCAAGTGACGCTGCAAAAAGCGCGACAGGCGCTCGGCCGGTGCCGCAGAAGGTGCGGCCTCTTCGCCATCTATTTCATAACATTATACCAAAGCGTACGGTGCCTGTGCAAAAATAAAAGGCGGATATGGGCCGGTTAACCACGGAGAACACCCGCCGTCGCCAAGGCTTTGGCGGCCACGCGGAGGGCACGGAGAGAATAGAGAAAGGGCAGAGAAGACAAGCATTTACAGTCTGAGGACCTGTTTCTTCTACGCAAGGATTTCCAAACAACTTGAGCCGTTGCTGCTTTTTCCTTGCAATGACGGCTGATGAGAATTACAATTACAGTTGGCATGTCGCTCGAGGGTCACGCCGGGCGGACGGCGGGCCGCGTTTTTTTTGCCTCAAGAAAATTTGGAGTCTTTGCGATGGCAAGTTTTTCGTACGAAGGCGCACACACCGCGATAATTACGCCGTTGCGGTACGATGGCCACGTAGACTGGACCGGGCTGGAGAAGAATCTCGAGTTTCAGGTCGACCAGGGGATCACGGGCATACTGGCCGTGGGCACGACGGGCGAGTCGCCGACGCTGGATTGGCGCGAGCACAACGGCGTTATCGACAAGGCGATCGACGTGGGGCGCGGGAAGTGCCTCGTCGTCGCCGGCACGGGCAGCAACTCGACCGACGAGGCGCTCGAGGCCACGCGTCATGCTGCGCACTCGGGCGCGGATGCGGTGCTGCTGGTCGACTGCTACTACAACGGGCCGTCGTCGCTGGAGTTGCGTCGCGAGTATCACGGCGCGATCGCCAAGGCTTGCCCGGGGGTAGACGTTATCCCCTACATCATCCCGGGCCGTACGGGCTGCGCGATGTCGCCGGAGGATCTTGTGATTCTTGCGGCCGAGTGCATGAACGTTCGCGCGGTGAAGGAGGCAACCGGCGACCTCGAACGAATGAAGCTCACGCGGCAGCTTGCCGGCGACAGCCTCGCGATATTGTCGGGCGACGATGACATTACGTTCACGATTATGACCGATCCGGCGATCGCGGCCGCCGGTGTGATTTCGGTGGTCAGCAACGTCGCGCCGGCGGCCGTTGCCAGGATGGTGACCGCCTGCCTCAACGGCGATACCGAAGAGGCGGAGCGTGTTCGCGAGGGGCTGTCGCCGCTGTTCGGGATCGTTACGGTGACGATCGAGCAGGAACGGCAGATGCCCAACGGCAGCACGCGAACGGTGAAGGATAAGTTTCGGAATCCGGCGGCGATCAAGACGCTCATGAACGGCCTGGGAATGCCCGCCGGCCCGATGCGGCCGCCCATGGGCAGGATGACGGCCGCCGGCGTGGACGCGGTTCGCTCGGCGGCGCGAACGGTGTGGCACAACCATCCTGAAATCCTGCGGCCGATTGCCGATGCTTTCGGGGTGGACATCGGGGGCCGAATAGGGAACGACTCTGTGTGGGAGGCGCTGTCGTATTGATATCCGGCACGACCGCGCGACCGGCGTCCCCTGACATGTGGACTATTGGACTATGAGACCATGGGACTATGAGACCATGGGACAGTGGAACTATGGTACAATAGGAGAAAGAGACAACCCCAGAGCCCCCGCAGGGGGCGGCAGACGCCTAGCCACGGGCGTCAGCCCGTGGAACCGGTGCAAAACAACCCCAGAG
>JABMSA010000126.1 GCA_013202185.1 Planctomycetota bacterium | reverse complement strand
TCAGAAAGGTTTCCCCCAGCAATAACATTTCATTCTTAATCATCACATTCAGAAACTTTTTGGGTCTAATCTTTGGTACTATCCTCTTGGGGCGGGGCACTCGATGCCGGTCGCCCTACGGCGGGCTGAAATGTCTCTTCGTCCCAAACACCCCGCCCACAGGAACCCTCTGCAAGCCCGGGCCGCATCGGAAAGCGCCGAAGATTACACCATAGTACATTCCTGTTGATGTAATCATGTTGAATTTCGGCCCGCATCAACCTAATATTATATACAGGGGAAAGGTGCGCATATCGCCCCCTTTCGGTAGGATCCGCTATGAATCGCGTCGCGTTTACATTGGCATTGTTCTTGATCGTAACCGGCCTCTCCCCGGCCGGCGGCGAGCCCGTCGAACCGTTCGATGTCACGTTCAAGACCCGTTCCGACGCGATGCACCTGTCCCTTCGGGCAAACGATCTGATCCTCGATAACGGCAAGCTGCGGCTGGTGCTGCGCAAAACCAAAGCCGGCTACCGGCCGGAGTACCAGGCGATCGATGCCGAAGGCGCCTGGCAGACGGTGGTGCGGGATGCCCGGCCGGGCGACGAAATCGCCACAGCCTGGGCCCACGGCGGATGCCCCCCGGCCGTAGCCTACATTACCGCCGAAGTAACACGCAACGACGCCACGGGCGTAACACTCAGGCTCGAGTCGAAGTCCAACGGCTTTTCCATTGCCACGGATGTTTCACTCGACGCCGATTCCCCGTTTTTTTACGTCGTCGTCGAATTCTCCATTGCAGGTCGGATGGCGTTTGAGCAGTGCCTCAGCAACTTTGCGTTTGTGCCCGACGAGGCGCGCCCGCCGAAAGGCGACACGCCCCCGGCCCAGGCGCCCAACAAGCCCGATTTCCTATGGTCGCCCGGGTTGCGCGGCCGGCGCAACGACATCATCGGCGACGAGCTTTTTGCCACGCCTGCCGTTATGCTGCAAAAGGGGACGGTCTTCGCGGCACTTGTGCCCGATATCGCCGCTCTTGTCAAGGACCGCACGATGCAAACGGCCCTCAACCTCGACACTTCGCGCGGCGGCGCCTGGATGAGCTACGGCCTGATGAAATACGAGACTCGCGACGGCGGCTTCCTTCACCACACGGCGGCGATGTTTGATGAGCTGGCCGACGGAACGCTGCGCTACAGTTTCCTGTTGTTTGCCGACGCCCAGGCCAAGCCGCAAGCGGGGTTCGGCAAGATCGTCGACTTCCTTTGAAACACGCTCGAGAAGCCCGCGCCCATCGAGCAGGTCCGCCTGCAAGAGCAGAGCTTCGATGCCTGGAGGCGGATTGTGTGGCCGGCGACCGTGGCCTATCTCAGGCAGCTCGAAGAGGTGCGCTTTACCGCCGCCCAGCAAGCCCTCCGGATTGCGTTTGGCGTAGCGCTCCATGCGCGGCGGACCGGCGACAAAGACATCGGCTCCGCCGCAAGGCGAGTGCTGGATCTCGCCCTCGAGGCGCCGCTTTCACACGGCGCGTTTCCGGTTGTTTTCCGGCCCGAGGTTGAAGGCAACGGGGGCCGGTGGCTGGCTGGCGTCGACGGCCTCGAAAACGCCTTTTCCACCTCCGACTGCTCCAACACCGCAAGGTGGCTTCTGAAGTGGCGGGCGATCATCGACGAAGGCGACGCGAAAATCATCGAGCGATGCAAGGCACTCGGCGACCTACTCGTCAAGGTGCAGTTGCCGTCGGGCTGTATTCCGGCGTGGCTCAAACCCGGAGAAAAAGGCCTTGAGCCCCTGCAGGATGCCCTCTACGACGTCGGCGCCGAATCGGTCGAATCGGCAGTATTTCTTGCCGAGCTTTTTGCCGAGACCAAAGACGAACGCTACCTGATAGCGGCGATGTCGGTGTTGCAGTTCATTCAGCGCAACGTGCTGGCGACGCAGCGGTGGATCGATCGCCGCACACTCGATGCCCCAAACGACACCTTCAGCGGCCAGCACGCCCAGAGCACGGGCGCTATGATCTCTGCGGCGAAGGCATGCACCGTGATCTACAAGCAAACGGGCAAGAAGGAGTACCTCGCCCTTGCCG
>JABMSA010000125.1 GCA_013202185.1 Planctomycetota bacterium | reverse complement strand
GCGGAAAGAAGAACTCCATCCAGAGGTCAAAGCTGATGAACGCGTCCGTCTGCGTGCCCCAGTCTTCGCTCACGTTGATGCCGTGCACTGCATCGCCAAAGCGCCGGTGTACGTTTCGAACATAGCCGGCGTGTGTGTCGACGATGAGGTCGGCGAGAGCGCCCATGCGATCCTGGTCGGTCAGTAGGCCGCAGAGGGTGTTTTCAAAGCCAAACAGTGTGTGCATGCGCTCGAAAAGCACCATGAATAGTCCGGCTATCACGTACTTGCTTTCCGCTTGCATCGCTTCGAGTGCCGCGGGCACATCTTCGTAGCGGCTGTCGTCATCGTAGTCGGGCCGCTTTATCGAGTCGACGTCGTCGAGGCTCTTGAGCGGATTGCCGGTCACTTGCCCCATGTTCTTCATCTCGGTTTGCGACCACACGCAGCCCCATTCGTCTTCGCCCGGCACGCTCGGCTCCCACCTCTGCGGCTGCTTGACCGGGAGCCAGCCAAAATCGCTGCAACCGAAGCAGCCGAAGTTAACCGGCAACCTGGGCGGCGACGTGTGATGAATTGCCGCCTTGACTATTTGATATGATTTCATGATCGATACTCCTCGTGGGACGTCAGGCTGCCGCAGGCTGCGGCTTTCCAGCATTTGACATGTTACCTGTTTTCCTGATGAGATTCAAGTTGCCCTCCCAGCAGGGTGCGCCCCCGGCCGGGGCCGGGTTACGATGTTGCCGCGCTGGGGCTCATTTTGCCTCAATGCCTCTTGACACACGCTGCCGGAATCACTAAACTAAGTATAGAAGAAGATTGCCCACAGGAGCCTGACAATGGCGTGGAAATCCCTGATACTGCTGGCTGCACTGGCGCTGCCGGCTGCGGCCGAAGACGGAACCGTGCAGGCGGACTGGCTGACGGAAGCGTCGAAAAGCAAGCTGAAGCACTTCGACGGAACCCAGCCTGCCAAAAGATCGGATGAAAAGAAAGACCTGCGCGGCAAGGTTACCATCCGCCGCATAAAGCCCCAATGCAAGTCGGACTGGGACAACGACCCCACCGCCCTGCCGTACTTTTTTTATCAATTGAAGCTTCGGACCAACGGCAAGTATCCGTGCTATGTGGACAACGAGGGCATCAGCCTGCTGGATGACGAGATATACGACTACCCCATCATCTACTTCACCAGCCACTATGCGTGGGATTTCAGCGAAGAAGAGGTAGAGAACCTGAAGAAGTACCTGGCTCGCGGCGGCACGCTGTGGCTGGACGACTGCTCCGGGTCGGGACCGTTCATGGACTCGGTGCCTTCCAACATACAGCGGATAGTCCCCGGTGCTGAGTTGAAGCCGATGCTGCGCGAGACGAAGGAGTTCTTCGATCTGTTCAACATAGTCTACGCGCTCAAGGCCCTGCCCGCGCTCAAGGAGCAATTCACGCAGCCGTTTCAGGCGGCATATCTCAACGGCCGCCCGGCCATACTCATCTGCCCCAACGACTACGGCTGCAGGTGGGAGGTCGCATCCCCGCCGACGGCCCTCAACCCCCTCGGCAACCCGGCCCACGCCGACCCGACGCCGACGGTCCAGAGCCTTCGCGAGGAAGTCTACCAGATCAGCATCAACTGGCTGTTTTACACGCTCACGCACTGACGCGCGAACGCCTACTTCAGAAACAGCTTCCCGTCCACCCAGTCGGCAAGGTCGTCCTGGTTCTTGTCGCCGCCATCCTTCACGATCAGGTGCATTCGCCGCGCGTTTTCCAGCCCCTCCACCTTGAGCGTCTCGGGCTGGCTGAAGCCGTTCATCTGGCCGGTCTTTGCTTCTTCCTTGCCGTCGACGTAGATTTCAAACGTAACGCTGCCGCGCCCGTCGGTGACGGCATCGACGCCTGCGGTTACCTCGAAAGACGAGAACTGCCCGTCGAGCGGATATTCGATCAACGACACGGCGTGCGTGCCCAGGCCGTTGGCGTATTGCGTTTTCACGATGGTCAGGGGCGTTCCGCGGGCGCTCTCGTATTTCTGAAGCTCGCCCTTCGTCTGCATTGCATTCAGCACGCCCCATCGCGTCAGGTCCACGTGGTCGCTCTCAAGCTGTTCGAGTCGGTAACCGGAGCAGTTGCCCGGCTTTTCGTAACCGATTTTCAGGACGTTCGTGCCTGCCACGCATCCCCGGAGCACAAAGGTCGACTCGCGGACACCGGAGTAATTTCCCTGCTCCATGGTCAGGTCCCACGGTTGCGCGGGGGCGTCGTTCAGTTGCACCGTCAGCTTTCGACCTTCGCCGGCAAACTCCCACCGGCGGCCCATCAACACATTGCCCGGCTTCGCCATCTGAAACTCGAACTGCTCGGTCTGCAGGCCGAATACGAACGTTTCGGCCAGCTTCCGTCCGCCGGCGAGTTTGCCGCGCACGGCTTTCGTTTCGGTCTGCCCGGTTGCCGAGTAGCTCGCCCGCTTGCATGAGTCCGGCTCCCCCACGTAAAGATCCAGCAGCACAACATCCGTGCCGTCAACCGGGCTCAGCATTCGCAGATCGTAGGCGAGCTGCTCGATGGTGTATGGCTGGGGAAGCTCGATAAACTTCGGCAGGGCCGCCAGAGAGAGGCCGCCCTCGATGCTGAGGTCGAAGCCGAAAGCGTCGCGCGCCTTTGCCTCGCGCCAGCTTGCGGGCGTCTTGTATGTTCGCGGGTCTCCGGCCGCCCGCCATACCACGGCCGTGAGCCTGCCGGCGGCGTTTCGGTAGATGAACGCGCGGTTCGCCTGGAGATTGGCATCGGGGATGAGCACGCTCTTACGGAACTTCCAGTCCTCCAGGAATTTCTTGATGTGCATGAAAGCGAAGTACGCCGGCTTCGGCACGAAGAACGGCTTGAAGTGCTGCACGCCCAGGCTGTTGCCGTAGGTTGTCGAATAGAAGAGCCCGTAGCCCTTTAGCTCGCGCCCGCCGTTGACAAGCGTGAAGCGGTGGGGCCTCACGCCGCGCGAATTGAGTATCAGCAGCGTCCGCGCATGATATGCGGCATGCTGCGCCGGCGTGACGTACTCGCCGATGGGCCAGTCGGTTTCCGTCAGTTGGACGGCCGGCCTGGTTTGAAGCTCGCCGAGCACCTGGTTCAGTTCGTCGAGGAATCCTTCGACGTCGGCCCGCTCCGGCGAGAGCTCGCCCAGGCTCATCTGGATGTCGATCTGGTCAAACTGCAGCTCGCCCAGGTTCTCGATTGCCTCGAGGTAGCCCAGGGCCCTGTCGAAGTTGAACCCGCCGGCCACAACCCTGGCCTTTGGGTCGTAGAGGGCGATCCACTTGTGGAAGATCTTCAGCATCTGTGCGTAGCGGTTGGGCGAGATGCCCTGGGGGCCGTCGATGTCCGGGTTCTCCCAGAATACCCATTGCCGGAACTTGCCGTTGAATTCGCGCGCGCACTCGCGCACGTAAGCGCTCCAGTCGGTCAGCCGAACGGGCACCTGCAGGTAGTTGCCCATGAAGCGCGAATACGTGCCGCGCGCGATCCGCTCCTGCGCATGCGGCCCCGCCCAGTCCGCCGAGAACCCAACGATAGGCATGACCTCGTAAGCGCCGCCGGCCGACACCGCCTCCACCGCCTTGTAGAACCACTGGTAATGGAAAAAGCCGGGCATCGCTTCCATGTTGTCCCAGTCGAGATAAACCTTCTCGACGGTCATATCGACGGTCTTCCTGAGTTCCGGCTTGGGCCGCGCGAACGTTTCCCCCAGGAATTCCAGCGGCTTGGGACCGAAGTAGTGCGTTGCATCCAGCACGTGGATTATCTCTGTGATGACCCGGTCTTCCGCCTCCTTGTTCTTCTCCTTCAGCGTCTTGTCGTCGAGGCGCACGGTCAGCGTGTATATGCCCGGCTTCAGCGACGCCACCAGCTTTCGGATGATCTTCCGGCCGGCCGGTACGGCTACGTCCATGGTCTGCTCCGCTTCTGTTCTCTGCTGGAAACTATCGAGGCGGAAGCTGACAGCCAGGCTCTTGTTGCCGGCGGAGAAGTTCTTGAGCACAAGCTCGAGCGGCGCGCCCGGCTTGTGTATGCGGCTGTCGTTGGGGTAGTCGACGTGGGCCGACAATTCCTCCTCCGGCGGGAGGTGCGTCTTCACCCGGATGTTGTCGAAATGGACTTCCGTCGGCTGGTCCTCAACCAGCTCCGCCTTGAAAAAGAGGTTGAGAGGATAGCAGGGCTCGCGGAGGAAATATCGGCTCTCTGCCGCGTAATTGGCGGGGACCGCGGGGGCGATCAGCTCCACCTTGCGCCAGCCTTGCCAGTCTACCTTCACCGGCGGCAGCCAGATAATGTTGTAGTCCCGCATCCAAACGCCCGTCAGGCCGTTGTCCAGCAGCGCGGGCCTCACCACGACCGGCTTGCCCGAGCCCTTGATCATCACCTGTATCCGGTCGACCATGCCGGGCATCGCCGGATGCAGCAACACGGAATTCGGCGCCCGCAACTGATTCTGCCGCCTGGGGTCTGAAGGTGGTCCGATGGGCTCGACCGCAAGGCGAAGGGCCTTGGCCGAACCTTCGGCGCCGCCGGGCGCGCACGAGCCGCCTTTCCCTTCCCAGAGCCCGTTGTATTGAGTGTCTTTTTCGAAATCCCAGAACAGCCCGAAGCTCTGCGCGCTCTTGAACGCTATCCGCTGCGTCTTGCGCAGCCCCGCCACCGCAGGTGCCATGAACGACACATCCACGTCAATCGGGCCGAGCGGGGATTTCGCGTGGGCTCCGGCCAGCGCAAACTCTCTGACGACGAACGCCCCCGGCGGAATCTCGACCGTCTCGTTCAGTTCCATCAGCGGCTCGCCCGAGCTGTTCAGTGCCCGAAGGCGCAACTTGCCTTTCTTGACGTGCGCGGAAGAACCGTTGCCGACCGACGCATACACGCGCGCACCTTTGTGCAGGAGGTGATCGGGCGTGTCGGCCCGAAGCTCTATGCTCGCCTGCTCCTTGGCGTGAGCCTGCGTCTCTGCGTAAATATCGTCGATCCATATCGAGCGCCCTTCGCCGCGTTTGGCGTCCTTGGGCGGCCGCCCGGGCTGGATATTAAATGCCAGCAGCGACACCGGCGCGTCGATGTCGGGGCTCGAGCCCGCAAGATTCCGCTTCACTTGCAGGCCGTCGCCAAGGACCGGAACGCGGAAGCTGCGCCAGCCCTCGAAGTTGAGGGTGCACACGGTCGAACCCGAGAAGTTGGCACTCCGATACCACGCCTGCCGGAACAAGTCTATGTTGTCGCTCCAGTGGACCATGAGCGTGTCGCTGGTGTTGTTGCCCTTCACCCAAATCCGCGCCCTGGTAGGCAGGCCCGGCATCGTGAGCCGGCCATAGACATACCCCTGGCGGCCCTGGGTATAGTCGATTCGCAGCGAGCGCGTTCCGCTGTGCTTCGCCTCCTCGTCGTAAACGATCGTCGGGTATTGGTCGGGCCGCTGATCCGTCAGATGAGACGAATAGTAATACTGCCCCGACTTGCCGGGGCCGGACCCCGAGCCAAACCAGGATGCATCGTCTATCTCCACGCTGCTGACGGGAACGAGCGCGTTGGCTAACGCAACCGTTTCGCTCGCGTCGAAATACAGTCCCAGCGCGTCGTCCTCGATCCCGTACTCGAGCGTATAAGGCCCCACGGATTCCTTCTCGGGCGTTATGTCAAGCTCGAATTGCGTTCCATCCCGCGACACCGGAACCTTGTGCAGTTTGTCGAGCACGATGTTCTGGTCCGAGTCTCGGAGGGTCACTGTGAGGCCGACTGCCTCGACGTTCCGGCCCTCGACCGCGTTGAGCTTGAGGACGAGGAACAGGCGCTCGTCCGGGAATTCGCCTTCTCGGCGGCTGCCGTAGGCCTGCACGGCCCGCTTCGGATCACCAAAGTAGATCGTCTCCGACGTGATCAAGTCGAGGTCCCGCCGATCGAACGTCACCTCGACTCGGTAGGTGTTCTCGGGCTTCTCGATCTTTTCCAGCTTTATGGCCGCCGTCGACGGCTTGTCCTTGGCGAAAGTGATCTTGCCGGTGGTGCCCCATACTCTCTTGTTCTGATCGTCGTACAATGAAACGGGAAAAGTCAGTTCCTTGATCTCGTCGGGTACGTCGGCTGCCAGCGCCACCTCGAGGG
>JABMSA010000124.1 GCA_013202185.1 Planctomycetota bacterium | reverse complement strand
TCTTGTTCTACTTCTTTTTCGTTTTCTTCTGCCATTGGTTTTTCACCTCGTTTCAGGAATCTTCCAGTACTTGTTGAATTTGGACCGCATTAGACCTGGCCCGCAGGCCGGGCTTGGCAAGAAACTTCGTTCTGTCGCCCACTTTGACCGGAATCGGCTCGGCAACTCTTGTGTTGAGCTTGATGACCTGGCCGGGTTTCAATCCGATGACCTCACCCACCGTCAGCACCGCCTCTCCGAGTTGGGCCGTTATACCGAGATATGCCTTCTTGAGATTCGCTCGCGCCTGCTGGAGTTCCTGCTCGACGGGCGGCCTGCCGGACCCCAGTGCTTCCTCACGAAGTCGCTCGAGACACTTCGCCCGCTCGAGCGCGGCAAACGGCACGCAGAAATGCGCTTCGCCCGAGCCGATCTCGCCGGCGAGCGCGAATGTAACGCGCAGCACTGTTTCAGCAGTATGAATGACCTGCACGAAGTTGAGGTCCATTCTTATGGACTCACTGGCAAACTGGATGTTGGTGTCGCTGCGCCAGCACTTCTGCAACTGTTCGAGGATCAACGTGACGGGCCAGTCGATAACCGACACCTCGATGCCGGTGAGGTTTCTGGGCTTTTCGGTTGTGTGCCCGTGCCCCCCTAGCAGGCGATCCACCAACGCAAGACAAAAAGGAATGTCCATCGCCAGTATCCCGCGGTAGCCATATGGCTCAATCTTGAAGACATTCACGTAGGTGGGTGTGGGCAGCAGATTTGTGAACGAACCGAATGTCACGGCCTTGACGCCGAGTACATTGGCTTCAATGGGTGTTCGCAAGCTTTCGGAGAGGGCGCCGGTGAGGCCCTCCAGGGCGCTCTCGTAGAGGCGCTGCAATTGCCTCACCTGGGCACGTGAAAGCCGCGTGGGCCGAGTGAAATCGTAGGGCGCCACCGTTTTCTCGATGGGGTCCGACGAGCTGCCTTCGCTGACTTCAGTGTCGGCACAGGCCGAAAGCAGATCGTTGAGCTCATCGGCGGATAAGATGTCCGGCATGTCGGCTCCGTTGTCTGTTCTGGCGGCGCCGGGCCGTGTTGCCGACCGGCGCAAACCGGGCCTATTGGATAATCATTTCCGTGAAGTATACCTGGGACACGGCATCTTTCTTGCCGAGCAGGCTGTTTACTTCGGCGCGGAGTTCTCGCTTGAGCTGCTGCTTCTTCTCGAATCCGTCGATGTCTTCGATTGTCTTGGAAGAAAGCACCCCATTCAGCATGTCCAGCAGTTGCACATTGTGATCGTCCATGTCCTTTCGGAGTTTGGGATTCTTCAAGGCAAAGACGATAGTGGTTTTCAAGTATCGGCGCGCTTCAGTTCCATGGAGGTTCACGATGGTGTCCTCGAACGTGTAAAGTCGATCTTCCGATGTGCTGACCTCCCGGACCTTTATCTCATCGTCGGGCGGCAAAGCGTTCTCGTCGACCATGTTCTCGGGCGGCTCTTCCTGGGCAGCAGGCTCAGCGGCGAGCATTTCTGCTGCGGCCCAGGCTGCTCCCACGGCAACGCAAGCGATCACGCCAAGGGTAACTATCTTGCGTAGCGGCGGCTTCTTTTCCGGTTGTTCTTCATCCGGTGTTTCTTCACTGTTTTCCAACAATTCATCAAGAGGTTGAGGTTTGTCATCCGGCATTGTACCAACTCCTTTCGGTTTGTCTCAGTACTTGGATAGCACCAGCCTCACGAGGCGGTCATTGATGGGCCCTTCAGCGATCAGCTTTGCGCTGCCGTGGCCTACCGGCCACATTCGTCTGTAGCTCATTCCGCCCGCCTGGTGAAAGTAACGAACCACCGCCGCCGCCCTGGCCGCGGAAAGTTCCCACGCATTACCGTGTATCTCATTAGAAGAGAATCTTTCGTCCACGTATGCCTCAACTCGCACGTGATACTGCATCATTCGTATCCGTGTCAGGAGCGGCCACAACTTTCTTCTCGCGTTCTTGGTCAGGAAGGCGCTGCCGGGTTCGAAGTCTACGTATATCCACATGTGAAGTTCTTTTTCTTTCCTGAAGTAGCTCGCCAGCGCCCGCGGCAGGCGTATGGGCTCGATCGAGATCACCCTCCGATAGATCACGTCGGCATCTGAGCCGTCTGTCTGTACCGCCGCCCTCTCCAGCGGAAGGTAGCCGGGCCGGCCGGGCCCCAGGTCGATGGTTGTGCGATGGCCGGGCAAGAGGCCGGGGAGGCCGAGAGCATTGATGTTGTGAATGAACGAGCCTGTTCCGGCCCCCAGCAGGCCGTATTCCTGTTCGTTGGCCATCGTGCACAGGAGGATGAAGAACGTGAGCATGATCGTCATCAGCGCCGAGAACGACACGATATACGCCGGTGCGCCCTTTTTGCCTTCTTCTTGTTTTCTGACTCCGATCATGTCTGCCATTGTCGCACCTAATATGCCGCGCCCCTGCCGGTCTTGTACAGCAGTGTAATCTCAACTCGGCTATCCCGCGGTGTCGGCTTGCGCCTGAGCGGCCGCGAATCGCCCATTCCACCAACACTGAGGCGCTTTGCCTTTATGCCCAATCTCTTGTGGAGGAACTCGGCGATCCCGGCGCTTTGCTCGTGCGTCAGACGCCACGCAGCTTCCCCTCTGCTGATCGCAGGCCCACGCTCAACGTGGCTAACAATTTCGACGTTGTTTGAAAGCACCCTGATGACCGCCGCTATCTTCGACATGTATTTCTCGCCGCGCAACTTGAGCAAAGGAGTGTTGTTGTGGAAGATCAAGCCTGCCGGAATTCGAAGCCGTACGCCTCGTCTCATCATTGTCATTGTCATGGCAAGGCCAAGCTTTTCTCTCTTGAGCCGGAAGTTCATATCCAGCACGGTCTTCTCGAGCGCTTCGGTTTCCGGGGCAAAATCCATGCCGCGGTCCGAGGCGCGGCCACCGGGCCCGATACGCTCCTGGAGCATTCCCGCCTGCGGCAGACGCCCCACTTCCTCCAGGCCGATGCCCAACGCACCTTGCAGCGAACCCTTGGCCTTGTCGAACTTCTCCTTATCCTGGGTGGAAAACGTGAGGAGCATGACGAAGAAGGTCACCAGCAGCGAGATGACGTCGCTGTAGGTTACCATCCACTCGGGCGCGCCCGCCTTGCCTTCGCTTTCGCCTCGTCGTTTCATGCTGCTTCTTTTTCTTCGTCTTCGAACGCATGCCGCAAGCTCGGCGGCACAAACGCCTTGAGCTTCTCTTCGATCGTGCGGGGGTTGTCGCCCGACTGAATCGAAACAATTCCTTCAATCAGCAGTTCTTTCATCATCGCTTCTTCCTTGTGGCGGTTGTCGAGCTTGCCAGCCAGCGGAAGAAACACGAGGTTCGCCATCAGTGCGCCGTAGAAGGTAGTGAGCAGCGCCACGGCCATGCCCGCGCCGATCGACGACGGATCCGTCAGGTTTTTCAACATCGCCACAAGACCAATCAGGGTGCCGATCATCCCGAAAGCCGGCGCGGAAGCGCCCATCTGTTCGAGGATGCTCTTGCCTTCGGCGTGGCGGTCATACATTGAATTCACCTCGATCATCAGAATGCTGCGCAACACTTCCGGAGCCGTGCCGTCGATAACAAGCTGAATGCCCTTGTGCAGCAGTGGCTCGTTGAGGCCCTCCAGCCTGTCCTCGAGTGCCAACAGCCCGTCTCTGCGGGCAATCTGCGCAAATCCGGTGATCCGCCGGATCTCCTCTTCCATCGACCCCGACTTGTGAAGCATTGTCTTCTTGACGACCGAAACCAACCCCAGAACCTTGGACAGCGGAAAGCTTACCAGCGCCGCCGCAAAAGTGCCTCCGACCGTGATCATCAACGACGGCACGTGGAAAAAGGCCGTCAGACCGGCGCCCATCATAATGGCCGACAACACAAGACCGCAGCCCACTACCAATCCTATGAGTGTAGCAATATCCATGATCAATTCCCGCCGTGCGCTCTGTTGATGAACCGCCGGTAATCAATGACCTTGTCCACAATCTCCTGAGACGACTCTTGCACGGTGATCTTTCGCCCGGTTGTGAGCGTGACGATTGTGTCGTGGGCAGATTCAACCGCCTCGATCAGCTCGGCGTTTATCACCATCTCCAGGCCGTTGAGCAACATTACCTTAATCATTTTCTTTCCCCGTATCTACGCCTACCCTTTTCACGAGCCCCAGCAACTCCGAAGCCGCCTCGGGTTTCATCTCCTGGAGAATTCGGGCGGCTTTCTTTTCTTGCATAAACGCCAGGAGCTTCGCGCCTTTTTCCGCGTCGAGCGTGGCTATCGCGGCTGCCGCCTTTTTCGGGTCCATCGCTTCGTGTATCATCGCGGACTTCCGCAGGCCGGCGGCTTCCAGCCTGCCGATTTCAATGATCCTCTGGTTGCGCTCTACTTCCTCTTTCTTCAGCCTCGCGCGCTCGGCGTCGATCTCGCCTCTCATTGCCAGAAGCTCATCCTTTTCCTTCTGGAGGTCTTTCATGAGAATCCCGATGCGGGCCTGGCGCTCCAACACCCGCGCAGTTTCGGCCTTTGCCTTCTCCGCAACTTTCCCGGCCTCCTTGAGCATGTCGATGAGTTCGACAGACTCGAAATAGCGCATCGAGGAAACGCTTGGTACCAACGCCCCCGGCTCTTGGCCGACCTGCTTTTTCCCGCCGCCCACAATGGGAATCCGCTGCATCCCCTCGGCGTTGAGTTTGCCTTTGGCTCCGAGGATTATCGCAAGCGCCAACACGAACAACGAAATCCCCGAAACCGGATACACAGCCAGCTTTATCACCGACTTCATCTTGCTCTCCGTTCACGCTGGAAGTTGCCGGTGGCGAGGTCAAACAGCGGCCTTATTGCCTCTGCCGCCTATCTCGTCCAGCTCTTTTTGCATTTCCTTCAAGAACTCTTTTCGGTGTTCCTCTCGTTTCTTTTCGTGCAGTTTTCTGATCGCTTCAGCTTTCCGACGGCTCGCATCGAACTCCCCGCGCTTTTGGCCTGCCTCTTTCGCGGCGAGCCCAACCAGCCCGCTCTGCCGGGCGGCGGCGTCGGACGTGGCACGGCGAAAGACATCGGCATTGCGGAGCATTTCGGGCGCTGCACCCTCTTTGATCAGGCCCCACAGGCACAAACCGGAGTCTGCAACGGCGCCTACGAGGTCCGTGAGGATCCTCTCTTCACGGGCGAGGTTTTCTTGTGCGAGCGCCAGCAGCAGCAGTGCGGAGCGCTCGTCCTGCTCCCTCAGCTTCCGAAGCCTTTCGAACTTGAACCTGAATCTTTTCACGTTGCCTTCGTTCGCAGCATTTCTGCAAGCGCCTTCTTCGTCTTGTCGTACGCCACGGTCTCGTTCAGGCCCTGGCACAAGAAAGCAATCATATCATCGGCAAGCTCAACCGACTTGTCGATCGCAGCATTGCTCCCTTGGGCATAGGCTCCAAGGTTTATCAGGTCGCGCGCGTCTTCGTAGGTGGCGTAGTGCTCCCTGAACTTGACCGCCGCCCGGAGGTGGTCGTGGTCCACGATGGCGGGCATCACGCGGCTTACGCTCTTCAGCACGTCGATCGCCGGATATATGCCGCGGTCGGCCAGGGTCCGCGATAACGCAACGTGGCCGTCGAGAATAGCCCGCACCGCATCCGAAACCGGCTCGTCCATGTCGTCGCCTTCAACCAACACGGTGTAGATGCCGGTGATGCTTCCATGCTCGGACGCGCCCGCCCGCTCGAGCAGTCGGGGGAGCAGGGCAAAGGTCGAGGGCGTGAAGCCGCGCGTCGCCGGCGGCTCGCCCATCGATAGGCCCGTTTCCCTCTGTGCGCGCGCGATGCGCGTTACCGAATCCATAAACAACATCACGTCTTTGCCTTCGTCTCTGAAGTGTTCGGCGATGGCCGTGGCCGTCATCGCGCCTTTCACGCGCAGCAGCGAGTGCTGGTCGGAGGTCACTACCACCACCACCGATTTTCGCAGCCCCTCTTCGCCGAGTATGTTTTCGGTGAACTCGCGCACCTCGCGGCCACGCTCGCCTATCAGGGCGATCACGTTGACGTCGGCCGCCGACCGCCTCGCTATCTGGCCCAGCAGCGAGCTTTTGCCCACGCCGGCCGATGAAAAGATTCCCATCCGCTGGCCGCGTCCGCACGTCAGCAGGCCGTCGATGGCGCGTATGCCCGTCGGCATCGGATCGGTGATCGGTGCACGTGAGAGCGGATGCGGCGAGCGACCGTCGACCTTCCGTTGGGCCGAGCAGCGCAGCTTTCCTTTGCCGTCCATCGGTTTGCCCAGGCCGTCGACAACGCGGCCGAGCAGCTCGGGCCCCACGCGGACCCGCAGGGGCGAGCCGCACGATACCACCTCACATCCGGGCCGGAGGCTTTCGATCTCGGCCAAGGGCATCAGGAGAATGCAATCGGGCCGGAAGCCCACGATCTCGGCGGGCACTTCGCCGCCGCGCCCGTCGCGGATGATACAAAGATCGCCAATACTGCCCGCGGGCCCGGCCGATTCGATCACCAGGCCGGTCACGCGCCTGACGTAACCCCTCATCACCACCGGCGGGCAGGTTTCGAGGCCGAGATGACACGCGGCCATGTTGAGCACGGGTGCGGCGTGGGCCGGGGCCTGAGCCGCAGCCTGCATTGCCGGCGCAGCGGTCTGAACTTGAGTGTCGCCGTTACTGGTCATTCGATTCCTCCGCAAAGGATGCTTCCCTGAGCACTTCTTCGGCAGCTTCCCAGCGCTGCTCGATCGTCGAGTCGATGTCGCCGAGCTTGGTTTCGAGCACGCAGCCGCCCCTGCCTATTGTGGCGTCGGGCAGCACCTCCACTGCACCCGTTGCCAGCGCCTTGCACAGCAGCTCGGCCGCCTCGAGGTCGTCGGAGTTCACTTTTACGCGCAGAATGCTGTTTGCAGGCGCCCTCTTCACCGCCTCGTCGAGGGCCGAGCGCAAGACGCTCGCATCGAAGGCCGGCTGCGTTCGCATGACCGTTTGTGCGAGCTTGAGAGCAAGCTCGACGGCCTGTTCCTCGATGCCCGCCCTGAAGCCAAGGAGGTCGCGGTGTGCTTTCTCGAGCGCCTGCACGAACGAAGCCACTCTCTCCGACGAGCGCTGCTCACCTGCTGCGAGCCCCCGCTCGAATGCCTTGTCGACCTTTGCAGCCCACTCGGCCTCGCGTTGGGCGCGTTCGGCTTCATCGGCATCTCTATGATTCCTGGCTTCCGACGATTCGGGGTACGCGGCCACGCGGCCGCCGAGCTCTGGAAACACGACGGCTGAGGCGACAGCGTTATCGAGTATGCTTTGACTTTTCACACCATTTGCTCCTCTTCGCCCTGCCTGAGCGCGATTTCGCCCTGCTCGTCGAGCGAACGGGCCACGCCCATGATCTCGTGCTGCGCGGCCTCAACTTCGGAGAGCGGCTTGGGGCCTAGCTCATCGAGGGTCTCCTGCACCATTGCCCCCGCACGCTTCGAGAGGTTCGACAGGAACTTCTCCTTCAGGTCTTTGCTTGCGTTTTTCAGGGAGAGCGCGAGTGTGTCGTTGTCGACCTCCATGATGATCTTGCGGATCGCGGTGGTGTTGACAAGCATGAAGTCTTCAAACACAAACATCAGGCTCTCGATCTCTTTCGCCCTTTCGGGGTCTTCCCTTGCGAGTTCGTCGAGCGCCTTTTTTCTGACAGTTTTGCCGACAACGTTGAGCATTTCGGCAACCAACTCGTCTTTGGATTCCGCGTTGACTACACCGGCCTTGGGGTCCGCCTTTATTCTGCCCAGGATGATGCGGTCGAGGCGGTCGAGCAGTTGTGCGGAAGCGCTCTCCAGACGTGTCATCCTCAACACCACATTGCTGTGCACTTCTTCGGGCAGCCTCGTAAGGACCTGCCCGGCCAGGTGCGGCTCGAGGTGAGCGAGTACCTGTGCAATCGTCTGGGCGTGCTCGGATTTCAGCACGTCGGCGAGGAGGTTTTCGTCGGCGCCCTGAAGCGCCTCGAACGGTCTGCGACGCGGCATCGAAACATGAGACTGATTGAGCATCTTTCGGCCCCGTTCTTCTCCGACGGCCGATGTTATCAACTGCTCGGCCACCGGGCGGGTGTCGAGGATGAAATCCCCCCCGCCTTTCACTGCGGAGATGAACTCCTCATGCACTTGCTGTATCATTTCACGATCGAGGCTGCGCATGTCGAGCATCTCGCGCGTGATCACGCCGATTTCTTCCTCGTGAAACTGGCACAGAATAGAGGCGGCGGTTTGCGTGTCCAGGCTCAGCAGGAACGCAGCGGCTTTTTGTACTCCAGTCAGTTCCATGAATGCTCATTCTCCAGCAGCGGCGCACCCGAGCAAAGCGCACAACTGCTAACTGCTCAGCCACGACCTCAGTTGATAAGTTGCCCGCTCGGGATCTTCATTCACTGCGTTTGATACCAGTTCTTTGAGTTGCAGCGCCTCGGGCTCCGCCGGTTTTTCGGACACGGCAGCCGGCGCCGCTGCCACGGTTCCCACCGACAGTGTGGCCGTTTGTGCCTGGGACCGCTGCGCGGGCCCCCCGCGGGAAGCTTTTTTCAACGTGCGCCTTGCAAAGACAAGAAACACAAGCATGCCAAAGGCGGTAGACGCGCTCTTCACCAGGCCTATGATGAACTCGCGCTGTCGCTGCGCCTCAACGATCTTCAACTCCTCCGCCGGAAGCGCCGCCACGCTCCTGAACTCGCCGTCGGATATGGTGAAGGAATCGCGGCCCTCCTTGAACCCGATGGCGTTCTTGACGGTTCTTTCGTAGTCCTTGAGCTGCGTGTTGCTTGCCGCCACGTATTTTCGCACTTCCTGGCCGTCGGCGCCGGCCGACGTTTTGTATTCGCCGGCACTTACAAACACCGAAGCCGTGAGCCCTGTGACCGTTCCGGCCGGAACGACTTTCTTTGTCTCGCCAGACATTATCGGCGGGCCGTACTCAGTTATTTCTTCTCGGGTGGAGCCGAGCGTGGCGCCGGCCATTTCGCCGCCGGTCAGGTTGGCCTCCGTACCCGCAGCCCCTCCTCCGCCGGGAGCCGTGGTTTCCTTGATGGTTTCTCGCTTGCTCTTTGTGATATCTTCCTTGTATTCGACTTCGTGGCTTTCGCTGCTGGTAAAATCGATCTCGGCGCTCACGGTTACCACTGCCCGGCCCGGCCCGATGGCCTGCTCGAGCATCCGGGTGGCCTTGCCCGAGAGGTGCTCTTCTATCTGCCGTTGATAGTCGAGCCGGCTGGAGGCTACGGAGGCCGTGCCGCCGTCGGACGGTCTCGAAAGCTGCCGCCCCGAGTAATCGGTGATTGTGATATTGTCGGGCGTGAGGCCGCGCACGGCACCCGCGATCAGGTGCATGATCCCGGCTACCTGGCTCTCGGCCAGCCGGGCGCCGCCGCGCGTCTTTATGAGTACCGACGCTGTAGCGGCTTTCGCTTTGGCGACGAAGAGCGATTCCTGTTCTTCTACAATATGGACCCTGGCCCACTCGATCTGCCTGAGCCTGTTGATTGAGCGTTCGAGCTCGGCCTGGAGTGCGCGTGTGTGGTTGATCTGGAGGAGGGCGTCGGACAGGCTTCCGAAACCGGTGTCGTCGAAGAGCGACCACCCCTCTTCTTCGCCGGGCAGGCCTTGTGTGGCGAGCTTTACGCGAAGGTCGTAAACGCGCTCGTCGGGCACGAGAACTGTGGTGCCGTTGTCCTCGACGCGATAGGGGATGCCGTCGGCCTTGAGGGTGTTGATGATCTCGCCGGCGTCTTTGTGCTGGAGGTTCTTGAACAGGAGGCCGTAGTCGGTGTTTGAGTTCCACGACCCCCAAAATGCCAGCGCCGCCACGATCGCCGTGATCACAACGCTCATTGCTATCTTCTGATTGAGGCCGATCCGGCCCCAGAGGACCTGGATTTCCGCGATGAGTTGCCTTAGTGAGTCAGCCATTCATACCCCGGTTGCTATTGCTCTGTAGTTGCTTTTCAGATCTGCATTCTCATTACTTCTTTGTATGCTTCCACTAGTTTGTTTCTGGTCTGGACCAGCATCTTGAAGCTGAGATCGGCCTCTGCTTCGGCGAGCATTACGTCGTGAATGTTTTCGATCTTGCCGGCTGCCAGGTCCCTGACGGCGTCTTCGGCTTTCACTTGCCTGTCGTTTACGCCGTCTACGAACTTGTCGAGCAGGCTCACGAATCCACCGTCGGTTCCCCCCGTGGGGCTGGCGGCCCGCTGCAGTTCATTCAGTGCGGGGCTGCTTATGCCTGTTACTTTCATTTGTGGTCACCTTATCACTTTGCTATTGCGAGGGCCTTGTTGACCATGCTCTTGAAATTCTTGATCGCGGCAAGGTTGGCCTCGTAGGCCCTTGTGGCTGCGATCATGTTGATCATCTCGTTGGGGATGCTGATGTCCGGCATCAACACGTAGCCGCTCTTGTCGGCATCAGGATGGTCGGGGTCAAACACCTTGAGGGGGGGCTCGGTGCTCTTCTGGACGGCTGCCACCTTTACCCCGGCCGGCATCATGCCGCCTCCGGCTGCTTGCTCGAGGATAGTCGAGAATATCACACGGCGGCGCTTGTAGGGCCCGCCCTCGGGGGTGCGGGTGGTGTTGGCGTTGGCGATGTTCTGCGCGGTCGCTTTCATCCTGGCTTGCTCGGCCGAGAGCCCCGAGCCGCTGATACCAAGCGAAGAAAATACTCTGTCAAAACCCATCATCAACCTCCTATGGCGTCGCGATAGCGCCTGACGCGCAGGGCGGCAAGCTGGGCGAAGGTGGAGAAGGCCAGGTTGTTCTTGGTCATTTCGCCCAGCTCACGGCCAAAGTCTACGTTATTGCCGTCGCCCCTGGCGGCAAACCCCTCGGTTGGGGCGATTTCAAGTTCCACGCGATCCAACAGGTCTGCGCGGCCGCTTTCCACCGCCTGGGCCAGTTGATCCTCGAAGCGGACCTCGAGGCGCTTGTAGCCGGGCGTCTCGGTGTTGGCCAGATTGGCCGCAATCACCTTTTGTCGCAGAGCGCAGCCGTCGAGCACTTTCCCGATGATTCCGAAAACTCCGTCGTCTGACAACATATGGTGCCTCCTGTGAAAGATTTTCCGACACCGTGAAGTTTTTTCCGCCGCCGCTGCATATCGGCCCGTCCGTGCGAATCAGCCCACAATGGCTGTGAAACGTGCCTTTTCGGCCATTTCGCGGTTTCCTGTATTCTTTTCGTTAACCTCTTACCGAGCAAATGGCATGCCAAACGCAAAAAGACTATCGGCATCGAGCAGGTTTTCGCGCTTGATTCCTGCGCGGGCGCTATTACACTATTGATACCGCATGCACGAAGACAACCCACCGGAGATCGAGAAATGGCTGAAAAGAAACCGACCATGGCCCAGCGGCGCGGGATGCAGCCGGCTACCGCGCTATGGAAAATGTATGACCCGGCCAACGCCGAATTTGCCTTCAAGGCAACCGACGCCCGCCAGGCCCGAGCCTGGCAACGACGCACCAGAAAGGCCCTGATCGAGGTCATCGGCTTTCATGACTCGCCGAAGGCGGCGCCCGCCCCCGGGAAACTCGAAAGCGTTGACAAAGGCGATTACGTCCGAAACAAGATCCTCATCCGAACGGCCGAGAACACCACGATGCCCGTGTACATGCTGCTGCCGAAGCGCACCCCCCGCCCGATGCCCGTGGTGCTGGCGCTGCACGGCCACGGCTACGGCGTTAAGGACATAGTGGGCCTGTGGGAAGACGGCAACGAGCGCAACAAGCCCGATGGCTACCACAAGGATTTCGCAGTGGCGCTTTGCAGGCGAGGCTTCGCGGTGGCGGCTCCGGAGATTTCATGCTTCGGCGAGAGGCACACCGACTTCTCCTACCTCAACACCACGATCGGGCAGGGACCGCCGGACACCTGCACGCACACCGCGATGCTGGCCTTTCACCTGGGCAAGTCGGTCGTTGGGCTGCGAACCCGCGACGCAATGGCGCTCGTGGATTACCTCGAGACCCGCAACGACGTGGACACCGCCCGCCTGGGCGCAATGGGAATCTCGGGCGGCGGAATGCACACGTTCTTCTCCACCTGCCTCGACGAGCGCATCAAGGCGTGCGTGGTGAGCGGGTATTACTCATCGTTCAAAAGCAGCATTCTCGCGATGTCTCACTGCGCGTGCAATTTCGTTCCCGGGCTGCACCGATTCGGCGAGATGCACGACCTCGTGGGGCTGATCGCGCCGCGTCCGATGCTCGTGGAAGCGGCCACTTACGATCCGATCTTCCCCATCGCGGCGGTCCGGCGCGGCGTGGCCCGCGCCCGGAAAGTCTATGAGCTGTTCGGTGCTGAGAAGAAGTTGGAGACGGATTACTTCGAGGGTCGCCACCAGATAAGCGGCGCGCGTGCGTACGATTTCCTGTGGGAGAAGCTGGCCTACTGACGGCCCCTGCGCCAGAGCCGAGCGATATCAAAGCTGAGCACGGGGTTCCGCTCCAGCCTTGTGCGCAGCCTGTTGTACCACGGCAGCTTCGCTCGCCGGCCGGCATCGAAGTCAATGCGCGCAATAAGAGCGCTCAACGACCACCTGTGAACAACCCAAGGAGAGGAATAGCCAAGGAAGAACAAGGATGCCATCGCAAGAGGAACGCCGTGAGGAGCCCACGCGCTCTCGCCGGCCTGGCGTAGTAGGAGGATAACAAAAAGGGTTAACGAAGTCAGGACTCCGGCGAGAAC
Organism: Planctomycetota bacterium; assembly: GCA_013202185.1. Lineage (GTDB taxonomy): Bacteria > Planctomycetota > PUPC01 > JABMSA01 > JABMSA01 > JABMSA01. The sequence continues at coordinate 5,637 of JABMSA010000124.1, read as the reverse complement.
GAAGACGACGCGCGGACGCGCGGCCATCAATACTCCTCTGGCGCCGGACGGTCCATCCGCTGAGCTTGCCAAGCGAATGATGAGTTTTCCGGCTCTGATCCTAACAAGAACGTTTGCGATTGCTCCCCCCAAACCGGCGCACGCGAAGGGCATAAAGATTCCGGCAAGGAAACTATCCAACAGAGGCCGTTCGCCGAGCGAGGCCGCCGCTATCAAGAGCCCTGTAAAGCCAACGAACATTGCAGCGCCTGCAAGTATCGTGTCAATCGTCGGCCGCCGCCCGGCAACTTCCGCCTTGATGGCTTCGATGTCCATTTGGCTCGTGCCCTTCCGCCGCGCACATGCCGGCCACGCGCATTTCACAGAAGCTGCCACAGCGCGGCGCCCGCTGCGCCGGCGCCGATTATCAGAAACACCACGGTTCCCAGGCAGCCGCCTCCTGTCTCGTCGCGCGCCCAGGCCAGATCATTCTTGTAGGATGCATCGCCGCAAGCGAACTTCTGAAAGGCGCTGATGATCTGTTCCAATGACAGGGTCTTGTCGATGGAACAGAAATGTTCCTCGAGAGTGTCTTCCTGGTACTCGAGAATGAAGCCCGTGTCGGGATGGCCTGACGCCTGTATGTAGGTCATGTCGTCGCGGCCGAGAATGGCGTATTCATTTGTTTTGCCGGCAAAGGGCTTGGTGTCTTCGGCCAGGATGCCGCCCTCCGGCAGTTCGCCCTCGATGCCGAGTGTGGCGAGCGCCTCCGCAATCAGCGCATCGTCCGGGTCTTCGATTGTGAGTCCGTTTTCGAATTCGAGGCGCATTGTGCTCTCCTTGCGGTTTGATACACGCCGAGAGACGCGCGTGGTGCATCGGCGTTTGCGGCAAGTTGGGCTTGCTCAGGTATGATTGTAATGATGTTGGCGGGTTTGTCAAGCGCCGATTGGTGCGCATGGCGCGCATCGGCCCGCTCGGCAGGCTGTGATCGCCGTTGGTGTGTTATTGACCGGTGCCGATGATGTCGAATACGGCGATCTCGGGGCGGCAGAGGAAACGCAGCCGCGCAGCGTTACAACTCGCTTATTGGCATTGGTGCTCCGGCGCGTGAAGCGTGGCCGTTGAACGCCTCATGCGGCCGGGACTATTCTTCTTCCTCTGCCTCTTCCTTTGCGCGTTGCTCTTTCACTTTCTCTCTGTATGCGTCTCTGTGTTCGTTGTATTTCATGGCCTTTTGCATCTCTGTATCGAGCATTGAAATGGCCTTCCTCAACATTGTCGTCCAGCCGGTTTCTCGTTTGCTGTTGACAACAATTTCGGTGAGCAGTGCGAGGACGTCGCGATTGTCGGTGAATTGCCATCCTTTATCGGCCGTCTCGCGCAGAAAACATGTCGTGAACTTTCTTTTCTCCATGTTTGCCTCCGCCACCTCGAGCGCTTCCTTCCATATTGAGCGTCTTTGGTCGCGCAGCAGGCGTGCCGTGTGGGCGGCGCGAAACGCGATGGGCGTGTTCGCCAGGTGCTCGAACGCCTTGAGGCGAAAGTCGGAATCCTCCGCGCGCAGAGGTATGCAGAAATCGAAGCCCATGCCGCGGGTGTTTTCGAACAGGCCGCTGATCGCGTCGCTTTTCAAGTGTGCGTTGAGAACGATGAGTATTATCTTTGCGCCGGCGGATTTGAAGCCGTCGGTGACGTTCAGCGTCACGTAATATTCTGCTGCGTCCATGTAGCCCGGCGACCAGGTGAGCTTGCCCGTCCGCCGATCAAACTTCGCGGCTTTCGGCAGGCCGTTGGCGTCGAAGACGAGCGCGTCGCCGTCGGGGTCGGCGGCCGTTGCGGTGAAGTTGAACGGCCGGCCTTCGAAGCCGTTCTCATCGACGGCGTCGACGAACACCGGCGGCTTGTTGGCCTTGCCTGCGCTCTTGCCGACAATGATGAAGGTTTGCACGCGCTCTTCGATCTTGTCGTTGGCTGCAACAAAATCAATCAGGTATGCTCCGGCCTGGTCCTCCTGGGGCGTCCAGGCGAAGTCGCCGATGTCGGGGTCAAAGGTCGCGTGCTCCGGCAGCCCGTCGGCCCTCATGGCAAACTGGCCCGCCTCGAGGTTCTCGCCTTCGACCTGAAGGGTTATCTCTTCTCCCACGCGGACCGTGATCTTCTCGGGTGCCTTCAACTTGGGCCTGGGATACGGCAACACTTCGACGCGCCAGAATCGCGCGTCGCTCATCATGCCATAGTCGCGCCGCACGCGCTGGTCGATGATGTCGCAACTGACGACGATTTCATGTATCCCCGGCTCGACCGTTACGGGGTCGAGTTCGTAGCGCGAGGCCTTCGACTTCGACCGCTCGGGCTGCACAGGCTCGTTGTCCAGATACCAACGCCAGTTTACTCTCGCGCGGGCGGCCCCGTCGGAAACCTTGTACGCCAGGGCCTTCGCCGTAAACTCCATTTTCTCGTCGCCGCAGACCGCCACGTTTACTGTCTCGGGCGTTTGCTCGTCGATCGGATGTATTTTCTCGAAGAACGTCCTGATCATCTTCTCGTTGCAGACGATGCAAAAACTGCTGCCCTCGCGCATCATGCAGTTGGAGCAAGGCCGATAAACATCCTTTTTCACATATAGTGCGCCCTCGTAATTTCTGATCTTGGCACGGCGTGGAGGCGGAACCACCCAGTAATGCCACTTGCTCAGCAGCGGCTCGGACTCGAGCGTCACGTTCACTTCCTCCGGCTCGTCTATGGGCGGTTGTCTTGCTGGAGCATTTCTGAATCTGTAAGTGTATTCTACATATTCATCGGCAAGATCCCCGAAAGCATGGCCGAGCTCATGGATCGTAGTCCTGGTAAGGCTGGCCTTCGAGGATAGAGTAATCAGATTGCCTTGGGCTGTCGATCGCGCAGACCTGCCTGTCGTCGAGATCACGAGCATCAGGTCGCAATCGGGCGCGTACTGCGCCATCTCCTCCACCTTCGCCCTGTCGCACGTGAGAATGCGCGCCTCGTTGACGGTCGACCCGAGCACGGGCTCGCCGTCCGGGCTCTCAATGAACAGGCGGTGGAAGTTTATGTAATTGCGAAAGTTCTCGAACGGCTGGAGATTCACGAGGCGTTTGGCGATTGTGTCGGACTTGCTCCTGTAGCTCTTATTAAGCATCTGGCGGTTGTAACCGTCCGACAGGATTACGACGTCGAGGCGCTTCGATGGATCGCCCGTCATCACCATAGTTTCCAGCTCGAGTATGCCTCGGTCCTTCAGGAATTCTTTTCGCTTCTTCCATGCTTCCCTGCGTTCCTTCGCCGCTTCGCTTTCGCCTCTGGCGCACTGGGCGGCCGCAACAAGCGCGAGCAACATCACCGTGTATGCGAACAGTTTTTTCATGGCCGGGGTACTCCGTCGAACTACATCCTTACGAGCCTTTATTCCCTACTTAAGATTCTACCTGATGTCATGCGTCACGTCAAGCCCAAAACCGTGAGAACTCGGAACTCCGGAAGGTAAAGAGAAGTGAGCATCATGCCGATAGCCACAGATAGCCGGAACGGTCCGCCGCCTTTCGTGGCGGCAGATCGACCTCATCGGATACCGTAATATTAACCAAACACGTACCGTAATTTTGACCAAGCGCACCCGTAATATTAACCAGCCACAAAGGGCCGGGTACCGTAATATTAACCAGGCTCACCCGTAACTTCAACCAAATTCCTTTCTGTAACTCCTTCTCCCCCAACGAGCTACGACTTCGGTAGGGTAATGTAGTACCTGTTCAATAACTACAATAACAACCATGACACTCACATGTTTCAACTCCGACACCAATACAACGGTTGTGCTTTTTCATGATTTATTCCCGGACCGGAGTGCTGCCGCATCACACCAGGCAAGCCATCTCGGGTACCGACCGTGCAATCGCGGAAGGTTTTGTGGCATTTTGTCGGGCTGGTTGCTGTTTAAAGAAATGAAACCAGCGCACTGCCGGGTGGTTGTGCTCAGCGGCGGACGCGCGCAGAAGACTGCGAGCTTGCGCAGAGCTTCAACTTACGGTGAACATACTCAGGAGAAATATTATGCCAAAATCAAAATGGATCGCAATTACCTTGATCGTTGCACTTTGCATCGGGCACGTGGCCTTCGGTGAGGAGGAAACCGAAAAGCCCGCCGGCCCGAAGCACATGATGCAGCGCCATATGGAGACGCTCTCGCGGCACGGCGCAATGGGCAGGCGAAGCATGTGCCCCGGCTGCCGCTTGATGATGATGAGAGCGGCCTCCCCTGTAGAACCCTTTCTCGAGAATGAGGAAGAACTGAAACTGACCGAACAGCAGATGGAATCACTGGACAACATGGAGCTTGAATTCGAGATGGCGCAGATCGACCGGCACGCCATGCTCCAGAAAAGAATAATCAAGCTCCACCGGGTCTTCGAGGCCGAAACGATCGACACCTCCATGCTCGAGGAGGCGCTTCAGGAGACCGCCGACGTCGGGATCGAAATGATCGTGGCATGGGTAGAGGTCAGAGAGCAGGCGATGGACGTCCTCACCGATGAGCAGAAAGAGATTTTCGCAGGCATCGGTGAAACAAGAAGAGCGATGAAGAAACCCCAAAGGGGAGAGATCGAGCGCAAAGGAACATAACAATCGCTTCGCAAGCAGCAATACAAACGCGCGCCCACGGCTCGTCTATTGTGTAAGCTTCCGACTACACCCTGTAATCATTTGATTACATGCACCTCTGCAACCTCTTGCAGGGGTGTTTCTTTTCGCTCGGGCCGGCGTGGCGCGTCGCGAAAAAAAAAGTCGCGTAATCCTACGGCCATACACATGTTGTGACATTCTTGTAAAAAAGTGTCCGAACATCCCACACTTCCGGCACAGCGTTTGCACTGTAAACGGGCAAGTTGCAAGAACAATCGTTACGTGGTGTTTTCAGCCAGGAGTGGTCAATGAACGGATCAATACTTGTAGTAGACGACGAAAACGGAATCCGATGGGCGCTCAAGCACAAGCTCAGCAGAGGCGGGCACCAGGTGATTACCGCAGAAACGGGCGAGGAGGCGTTGGAGAAACTGGACGCCGACCTGGACGTCGTGCTAGTCGACGTGAGGATGCCGGGAATGGACGGCCTGTCGTTCATTCGCAAGGCTCGTCGCCTCCAACCCAAGTTGCAGTTTGTAGCGATGACCGGCTGCGGAACGGTCGACACCGCCGCCCGGGCCAGGAAAGTAGGCGCCGCCGAGTTCCTTGAGAAGCCGTTTAAGCTCGACGAAGTTGAGAACACAATCCAGAAGCTTCTCAAAGACCGCCCGCGCGTGGACGATAAACTATCGAAAGCGCTTGGCAAGCCGGACTCCGAGGAGCTCACCGCCGACGGCGCCATCATCGGCAAGAGCCTCAAGATGAAGGAAATCTTCTCGGTGATCCGGCGGCTGCGAAGATCTTCCACCAGCACGGTTCTCATAACCGGCGAGAGCGGCACCGGCAAGGAGCTTGTTGCGCGGGCGATCCACTATACCAGCTCGCGCCGCGCGAAGCGCTTCACCGAGATCAACTGCGCGGCCCTCAGCGAATCGCTGCTGGAGGCGTATTGTTTGAATAAGTTCTTGCGTTTCCGTGCGATACGCGGGCGAAGGGCTTTTTGGCCCCGGCCTGCGC
>JABMSA010000123.1 GCA_013202185.1 Planctomycetota bacterium | reverse complement strand
CTCGGCGATGGCATTGTAGAGACGGGCCGGTGGCCCGTCTGGTCCGTCTCGTCTGAGGCGCCCCCGCCGGCCTTGGCCGGTGGAGCGATGCTTTTGCACTACCAAGCGCAATTATCCGCATTGCATGCACGCACCCGCCCATGTACAATGATCGAGCATCATAGCCCGAAGATTCATGCCCCATGCATCGCCGGAGTACTGCTATGAAAAGATACTCACACCTGTTATCTGTCACGTTTGCGCTCTTGCTTATCCTCTTCCACTTGCGGGCGGCCGCTGCCGCTGATGAAGGACCAAAGCTGATGAAGACTCAAAGCGTGTTCTACGCCGCCGACAGGATCAAGATTGCGAGGGACAATGCCGCAAGGTATCCGTGGGCGAAGGAGGTGCAAGATAAGATCGTCAGGCGGGCCCGGCCGTGGATGAAGATGTCCGACGACGAACTGTGGGGGCTGATGTTCGGCAATACGATTCGCCGGGCGTGGCACGTGTGGTCCAGCTTCCGCCCTGCCCCACCGAAAGATTCTGCGCCACGGTCGGACATCTCCCAGGGGGGCTAGCTTGGGTGCCGTTCCTGTATGGAATCTACTGTATCGTATCAGGGGAGCTTGAGTGGCTTTGGCCCCTCCTGCGCCGATGGGCAAAGGCACAATCTGTTGAGCGTCCGCCCCATTCGTGATATCGAGGCGTGCAAGCGGCACGCAGGTGTACTCTATCTATCCGAATTTTCGCCTTTGGCACGCTCCTCTGCTCGTTCTTCCTTTTGGGCTAAGGGAGGAAGGGGAGCGCCGGCGAGAGCATCCTGCCGCGCTGACGGCGCGAGGCCGATGGGAGCGGGCAAATTGCCATCGAGTGCAATGCAAGGGCGCTCGCTACGTCCGTCGCCCATGGCAGGGAATCACCCTCGAGCCAACAGGCCCAAATGTACCCGAAACAACCCTATTCGAACTTGCGCAAGCAAGTACTGGTTTCCCGGCACTGCGCGTGCAACGGCCTCAGCGGCGCTGCCGAGCCTTCAACGGATGGAAAAGCGGAATGCCGCCGTACTCCGCCGCGCCGAACTCGGGGAGGAATTGCTGGACTTCGTCTGATACGAGGAAGTCGGACAGCGCCCGCGCACCGGCGTGGTTGGCGTTGGGGAATTTCCGCGGGTTGGCTTCCATAACGATGTATGGACGCTGCATGTCAGGGTCGCCCTGTACCATTATCTCCATGCTCTTCGACTTCTTCTTCTTGAAGAGTATGGGCATACGGCCGACGACCGTGTAGGCATTGTGGCTTTCAGCGAAGGCCGCAACGCCGAGGTGCTCGCCGCTTTCATCTTTGAGGAACCACGGGCCCTCCGGAAGAATCCCGGCCTTCCTCCAGAGCTTGTGGCACACTTCGCGGGGGCCGTTGCCCCGGAAGTCTACGAAGTTTGCTTTTTGTTCGGCGATACGCCGGAGGGCCTCGGCGCCGTCTTTCATTCCCTTGATCCCGGCGGGATCGGACGGCGGGCCGATGATGACGAGGTCGTTGTGCGCCCACGGGCGGATGTTGATGCCGTAACCCTCGGCGACGACGTCCGTTGTGATGTCGCCCGAGTGCATCGTCAGGAGGTCGGCTTTCCCTTCCCGCATTGCCATGGCCAGCAGCGGCCGCGGGCCCGTGGCAACGACCTCGATTTTGTAGCCCGACTCCGCCTCGAACATTTTCGTTACCTCGTTCCACAGGCCCGTCATGGTCATTCCGCCGATGACGGCCACCCGCACAATGCCCTTGTCCGCCTTGCCAACGCGGCTTGAGTCTGAACAGGCCGCGAAACACGCTACAATAAGAATGGCCGTCATTGAGATTCGATGCATGGTCGTCTCCTTAATCAAGAGGTGGCTGATTAATACCTTCTGATCCTGTTTGCCAGCAAACGTCGTCTCGTTTGCGATCGCAGACGCCGCACCCGAGGTATTCCCCGCTGAAGGACTTGACGTGGCCGTCGAGGAAGACGACGTTGGCATGGCCCCGGTGCCGCGGCTCCACCGAGAATGCCTTCGCCGACGGCGCAGTCGCGGAGAATGGGCCCGGCGCGTCTGCCATGAACACGACTTTCGCCGGGTCGGGTATTTCCATGATGTTGTGCGGGTCGGGTCGGATCCACGGCGACAAATACATGTTCATCGCATAGGGCATAAAGAACGCGCCCTCGGAATCGTTGGCACTGGGGCAAATGAAAAGCGACCTGTCGCCGGCTTTCGGTTGTTTGCCCTGTTCCACGAGAATCCTGTAAGGTTGCTCGCCGAGGTACGGGGGCAGGCAGTTGAACCAGTCGGAGTCTCGCGTGATTATCTTGAGTTCACGGATACCTTGGCCGCGCCGGGGGATGTAGCCGCCGTGATCGCCCATGTACATCGTGGCGGCCAAGCCCCATTGGCGCAGGTTGTTCAAGCAGTTCACGCGGCGAGCTGTGGCCCGCGCCTGGCTCAAGACTGGTATCAGCAGCGAAGCAAGCACGCTCACTATCCCGATGACCACCAGCATTTCGACCAGCGTGAACGCGCGGCTCATGCGGCGTCTCATCAGTATCCCCCTTGCAAGCCTTCAGTGTCCGACCGGCTCTGCTCGCACGTATCGTTGAGGTGGTTGCGCACGAAGATCATGTCGACGACGTTGATGAAGCCGTCTTCATTGACGTCATACGCCGCGTTCTCGGGCGGGCTGGCCGGGTTGTCGCCGAGATGGTTGCGGATCCCGATCATGTCGAGGATGTTGACGAAGCAGTCGCCGTTGACGTCGCCGGGAATGGGCCAGGTGTGCGGCACGGCGTCCGCCGTGATCTGCAACGATGGCGCAGTGAGTTTCCTTGAATCGAAGGTGAAGCCAACCAAGTTGTCAGCGGCCGTGAGATAGAAGCTCACCTCGCCCCCGGCAGTAATGTCACTGATGAATGAACCGGCCAGGTCCAATTCAAACGTCAGCTCGCCATCGGCTCCGGAATTCCCGAAAGTGCCCAGAGAGACGTCCAGCGCGGCATCAAGCAGCGATGGCACGTCCTGATACGTCACCCCGTCGGTCGTCGGCGTTTTGGGATTGCCGGTTCCCTCCACCCACGAGTCGTTCGCAATCCACCGGACCTCGAACAGGCCCACGCCACGGTTGAAGATCGGATTATTGGGCGCGCCCTGCTCGACGAGGGTGAAGAGCGCCCTATTCACCGACCAGCCGCCGCTTCCGAACTCGGAATCCAGGTTCACCACGGCCTCCGACAGATCGAAGCGAATGAACGAGTCCAGCAGCCCCATTTGATAAGCCGAGGCGTTGACCGCGGCAGAGCCGGAAACCGACAGCGCCCCGGCCCCGCCGTAGTTGGCGTCCGGCTCGGCCGACCGCACGAAAACATCGGCTGAAGACATTACCCCGACTGACATCGGCACTGCCAGGCAGGGCGTGCCGACAACCAGAAAAACGAGTGCCATAATGCATTTGCCCATGATCGTCTCCTTTGTGCATCTTCAAATCCCGGAAGGGCCCTTGGGAAGGACGCCCGCGTGCGCATTTCGCACGCTCCGCCAAACCCATAACGCAAATACCGTGCCAAACGAGATCGTTCCCGGCTAACTTCGTCCCCAGCAGGAGCTTAAGTCTGAGCGCAGGGCCCTGCATGGCGTGCCCGTAGAGCCAATTTGGCACAGAATGGCTGCGCATGTGCCAAATCACAACGCCTGGAGGAAACTAGCTTGCTTGCGTAAGTTCGAATAATGTTGTTTCGGGTCCATTTTGGCCTGTTGGCTCGAGGATAATTTCCTGTCATGGGCGGCGGACGTAGTGAGCGCTCTTGCACTACACTCAATGGCAATTTGCTCGCCCCCATCGGCCTCGCGCCGATGGAGCAATGCTTGTGCACCACACAGCCGTGTAGAGAAAACCCGCCTCCGGCCGAAAAGAACTTCCTCATAGGAATTCTTATCTGCTCTTGGATCGGCCGTAACAGTATGTGAGAATCTCGGGAGGAGGGAAGCCGAAGAGGGTACCTTGTGACATGCATGAATCTGACTGACAATCGGACGTTCCTCAACTTCATATCTGCCTGAAGATCATAACGGGGCGCCCTCTCCTGTAGCATCCCCCTGAAACGTTGCGCCGCTATGCGGGTGTGGTGCGGCTGCATGCGTGCGGGGTGTATGAATGTCTTGTGGGCGCCGCCGCGCCGCCTTCATTCTCGTTTTCGAGTCAAGTAGGGCCAAACATGTCGAAGGAGACCAAAGGCGTGGAGAAGAACAAGACAGCGTCGGTTGCCATATTCTGCCTGCTTTGCCTTGTTCTTGTTCAGCGAGGAATCCTGGGCGCTCCGATGTGGGGAGAGAGCTTCGAGCTGAAACAGCCGGACGGCGCCACGGCACAGGTGAGGATTTGGGGAGACGAGTTCTACCAGGTTGTGGAGTCTCTCGATGGCTACACGCTCGTGAGAGATCCTGCGTCGGGCGTGATCTGCTACGCCACGGTTTCGGCAGACGATCAGGAATTGGTGAGCACTGGGACCAAGATGCTGCCGGCGGCTCCCGCGGGATTGGGCATAAACAAGCACCTCCGCATCGCGCAGTCTTCCGTGCAGGAAAAGGTGTCCGCCGCACGTGCGCGCTTCCGCGAAGGCAAGTTGCTCGTAGGGGGCCTGCCGGGTGTTCCGGAACCGGCCGCGCCAAGCACCGGAAACCTTAGAGCGCTCTGCCTGATAATTGATTTCCCCGATGCGGCCGGCACAATATCGCCGTCAGAAATTGACGATTACTGCAACCAGGTAGGATACTCCGGCTACGGCAACAACGGATCTGTCCGCGACTACTTCTATGATGTTTCCGATGGCAATCTTGTTTATACAAACTACGTGCCGAGTCAGTATTACACCGCGATTCACAACAAGAGCTACTACGACAATCCCGCCGAATCGATGGGGCCCAAGGCGCGAGAACTGGTCATGGAGGCGCTGAACGATCTCGACAGCAGAGGATTTGATTTCAGCCAGTACGACAGCAATGGCGACGGCTACGTTGACGGCGTCAATGCTTTCTATGCCGGCAACTGCGGCAGCGGGTGGTCGAAAGGATTGTGGCCTCATTCCTGGACAGTGTCGTTTTCGGCCGATGGGGTCTCGACCTTCAAGTATCAGGTGACCGACATGCGAAGCTCGCTGAGCCTCGGAACGTTTTGTCACGAAAATGGCCACATGATCTGCTATTGGCCGGACCTCTATGACTACGATTACGACTCCGCCGGGGTGGGGAGATTCTGTCTGATGGCTTATGGAGGCGCCGGCAGCAATCCGGTTGAGCCATGCGCGTACCTCAAGGCTGCCGCGGGATGGTCCAGCGTCAGCACGGCGGCAGGAATCCACACACTCACGGCGGGGGTCAACTCGTGCTTCATGTTTCCTCATCCTTCGTGGAGCGGCGAATACTACCTGGTCGAAAACAGACAAGCCACCGGGCGCGACAGCAGCCTGCCCGACTCCGGAATAGCCATCTGGTACGTGGATGAATACGGCAGCAACAATAATCAGCAAATGCTGTCGTGGTCGCATTACGAATGCACGCTCGTTCAGGCAGACGGCGATTGGGACCTCGAAAACTACAGGAACTATGGTGATTCCACGGACTTGTGGGCGGCTCCCGGTTACACAACGTGCGGCCCGTCCACTAATCCAAACACCTCCTGGTGGTCCGGCGACGCGTCCGACCTGCTCATCACCAACATAAGCGCCCCCGGGCCGAGCATGACTTTCACTGTAGGCGGCGAGCCTTATGCCCTAAGCGTTCAGTCAACGCCCGACACCGGCGCCGCCATAACCGGCACTTACCCGGGCACAACGAATTATGCCGCAAGCGTTTCCGCCGCGACGGCCGTCACCGTCACCGCGCCCTGGGAGCACGCCGGCAAGTTCTTCCTCCGCTGGAAAGATTCCGGCGGTACCACACTCACATACCACGGTGCGTACAGTTTCACAATGAACGCCGACGCCGCCGTCATCGCCGAATACGGCGACGTCACGGAATTCTACATCAACGACGCGACCCCCGAGCCGCCCATTGCCGCCGGCGACGACGCCAACCCGGGCACCTCGCCCGACGCGCCCATGGCCACTATTCAGACGCTCCTCGATCGGTATCCGAACATCGGCACCGGCTGCAGGGTGCATGTGTCCGACGGCACATACGTGGAGAATGTTAGGGTCAACTCCGTCCACTCGGGGCTTACGCTACAGGGAGCCGGGCGGAATGTCACGACGATTGATGGGAATCAGAATGGAAGCTGCCTGCGGCTCGCGAGTTTCGATGAAGGTACCATCAGCGGGTTTACGATCACCAATGGAAACAGCGATATCGGCGGCGGCATATACTGCTACTCCTCCTCGCCCACGATCACTAACAACACGATCACAGCCAACACCGCAAGCTTCTACGGGGGCGGCGGCATGGCTTGCCACCTCAACTCATCCGCCACAATCACAAACACTATCTTGTGGGGCAACACCGCGCTCACTGGTCCTGAGATATACCTGTCAGACAATTCAACCCTCACTGTCACCTACAGCGACGTCGAAGGTGGCGAGTCTGAAGTATACGTTGGAAGTGGCTGCACCCTCATCTGGGGCGACGGCAACATCGATGCCGATCCGCTGTTCGCCGATCCGGACAACGACGATTATCATCTGAAGTCGGCGCGCGGCCGATGGAATCCGGCAACTGAAACCTGGGTGACGGACACCGTCACCAGCCCGTGCATCGATGCGGGCGATCCCGGTTCGGATTATTCTAACGAGCCCGAGCCCAACGGCGGGCGCATCAACATGGGCGCCTACGGCAATACGGCCCAGGCATCCAAGAGCCCGCCTGCGGCAATAAGCGACCTTGCCGCGAGCTTGACTGCCAAGCTGACGGTGGCGTCGGCCACAAGCTCCACCGTGCTATACAACCGATACGTGGCGGCCAATGCGATCGACGGAAATCCGAACACGTTCTGGAGCAGCAGCATGAGCCCGGTGCCGCGCACGGAACGCCTGATCCTTCATCTGGGAAGCACGCAAGCGGTCGGCAAGGTGCGGCTGTTGCCTCGGGCCGCCTACCCCGAGCTGCTCCCGGGCGATTTCACCATAGATGTAAGCAAAGACGGCGACAACTGGACACAGGTGATTTCCGAGACCGGCTACGTCGGGCAAAGCAACGTGTGGTACGAAAAAAGCTTCGGCGTGCACTTTGCCCGGTACGTCAGGATAGCGGGGCCGAACATGTTGATCGGCGACGGCCGGATACAGTATTACCTGCAGATCGCCGAGTTTGAGGTATACAAGCTCAGAGACGCGGAGGGAAGCAAGCTGAACGTCCGTTCCGCCACCAGTTCGGGCAACCTCTACAACAGATTCGTGGCGGCCAATGCCATAGATGGAAATCCGAATACGTTGTGGAGCAGCACAATGAGCCCGGTGCCTCGTACCGAATACCTCGCGCTGGACATGGGGGCGGCGAAGACCATTGGAATGGTGCGGCTTTTGCCCCGGGCTACCTCCCCCGAGCTGTTCCCGGGCGATTTCACCATCGATGTCAGCACAGACGGCGACAACTGGACGCAGGCAGTCGCCGAGGCCGGCTACACCGGGCAAAGCAACGTCTGGTACGAGAGGAGCTTTCTTGGCACAAGCGCCCGGTACGTCAGGATAGCGGGGCCGAGCATGTTGATCGGCGACGGCCGCATCCAGTACTATCTGCAGATTGCCGAGTTCGAAGTGTACGCGGCCGGGACGGAGGTCGTGAAGCTGTCTTGGACCGCCACCGGCGACGGCGGCTACGTGGGCACGGCAGCAAGCTACGAGGCAAGATACAGCACCCAGGAGATAACGACCCAGGAGATATGGGACGCCGCCACCGGTGTGACAGGCGAGCCGTCGCCCGAGATCGCGGCGACGAGCCAGTCGATGACGATCAGCACATCCGCACTGCCGGCGGACGCACGAGTTTACTTCGCGATCAGGACCACCAACCACGCCGGCATCGAATCAGACCTCTCCAACTCACCCTATGTGGATATCTCCATTACATACCGGGTGTTCATTCTCGCCGGCCAGTCAAACATGGTGGGGCTCGGGCTGTTATACCAGTTGCCTGCTGACCTCCAGACGCTGCCGGACAACGTAGAGCTTCACGCCGCCGCCCTCGACTCGAGCCTGCATCAGGTGACAGGCCAGTTCGGGCCGGAGATCATGTTTTCTCACGAAATCAGCCGGGCTTGGCCCCAGGAGCATATCATTGTGATCAAGTATGCAGTTTACGGCGCGACGATGGCGGACTGGGCGCCGGACTGGGACCCAGAGCGTGCAGCGACCATGGGCCATACGGCGTTCGGGCCCTTGTATCGGAAGTTGATGGACTACATCCCTGGTGTTCTCGACGGAAGAATCGTTGAGTTTGCCGGCGTGCTCTGGATGCAGGGAGAGGGGGATGCCGCAATCCCTTTGGCCGCAGAACAATACGCCGAGAATCTCCAAGTTCTCATTCAACGGTTCCGTCAGGATCTGGGAGTTGCCGATTTGCCCTTTATACTTGGACGAATCAATCCTCCCGCCGATCGTTATCCTCAGGTCGCCCAAGTGAGAGAAGCTCAGGCCCAGGCGGAGAACGCCATTCTGCGCACGAAGATGGTCTCCACCGAGGGGCTGACCAAACACGCCGATCATGTTCATTATGACACGCGAGGCCAGATGGAACTGGGAATACGCTTTGCCCAAGCTTATCTTGAATTGACCGAAGAACAACACAATGTATCGGGCCTCGCCAATTCACCGTACGTGGACACCCCGGCCGGGAGCGGGAGCGACCCAATTCGCCGGCCCGCGGTCCGACAGATCATCCCCGGCGACGCCAACGGCGACTGCCGCGTGAACATCATCGACCTCATCTTCATAAGAGGAAGGCTGGGCCAGGACGTCCACACGGCAGACAACTGGAAGGCCGACGTAAACGGCGACGGCACTATTGACATCATGGATCAGATGCTGGTGCGAAAACACCTTGGCGCAAAATGCCGGTGAAGAGTCATCCCGATGCCGACGAACCCGCACGCTGTCGTCTTTCGGCGCCGCAAAACCCCGCAACAAGTGATCGAAACGAAAGGCTCAACGCCGCTAATG
>JABMSA010000122.1 GCA_013202185.1 Planctomycetota bacterium | reverse complement strand
GGCTACGATGGTGCCGGAGTCGACTCCGCCGCTGAGGAACACTCCCAGTGGCACGTCGCTCATGAGTCGCCGGCGGATCGAGTCTTTGAGCGTTTCGCGGATCAACTCGCAGTACTCGGCTTCCGAGCGGAGGCCGTCGGCGTCGGCCCGGGCGGGGAGGTCCCAGTAGTGTTTGAGGCTTACGGTTGCATTGTGGGCCACGAGGATTTGGCCCGGCTCGAGTTTTCTGGCGGCGCGAAAGATTGTGTTTGGCGCGGGAATGTAGTTGTATGAGAGGTAGTCGCTGAGGGCCGGCGGGCTGATGTCGCGCCGCATGCCGGCGGCCAGCATGCTCTTCAGCTCTGATCCAAACAGCAGCGTGCCGCTCTCGACGGCGTAGTGCATGGGCTTGATGCCGATGCGGTCTCTTACGAGCATGAGCTTTCGCGAGCGGCTGTCCCACAGGGCAATGCCGAACATCCCGTTGATGTGGCTCGGGAAGTCGTCGCCGTATTCTTCGTAGAGGTGTGGCACCACTTCGACGTCGCTGTTTGTGTAGAATCGATGGCCCCTGCTCTCGAGGTCGCGCCTGATCTCCTTGAAGTTGTAAAGCTCGCCGTTGACAACCGTCCAGATCGTGTGATCTTCGTTGTGGATGGGCTGCCCGCCGGTCTTGAGGTCGATGATGCTGAGGCGCCTGATGCCGATGCCGGCTATGCCGTCGGCGTAGATGCCCTCATCGTCGGGGCCGCGGTGCACAATGGGCGTGCACATTTCGCGCACGGCGCTCCTTGTGACCGGCGGCCGATCGATATCAAGGTTTAGCTTGCCGCAAATTCCGCACACAACTAACTCCTCGAGCCGGATGACCCGGCGGCAGTGAGCTTGCCGACACCAGCTCCCGGTAGAGCTCATGCAAGGCCAGGACCATCGCTTCGGACGCCATCAGTGCCTTGACCTTTTCGTGACCGGCCTGTGCGATGGCGGCCGCACGGGCGGGATCATTGATAAGAGCGAGGATCTTCTCGGCGAGGTCGGCGGGGTCGTCGGGCCTCGAGATGAGCCCGGTGACGCCGTCTTCAACCAACTCCGGCACGCCGTTGACACCGGTGCATACCACCGGAAGCTTCGCGTACATCGCTTCGGTGAGCGCCCGGCCCACTCCCTCCCAGCGGGAGGGCAGCGCGAAGACGTCCATCGCCGCCAACAGGCGGGGGACGTCGTGGCGTTCGCCGAGGAGATGCACGCAGTGTTGCAGGTCCGGGGTGGTCGCTTTGATCAAGTGATCGCGCCCGGGCCCTTCGCCGATGAAGACCAGATGCGCCCCGGGCGCGCGCCGCTTAACGATGATGAATGCGTGCAGGAGCACCTCGGGTGCCTTTTGCTCGGCGAGCCGGCCGACGAAACCGACGATGGGCGCGCCGGCCGGTACGCCAAGTTCCTCGCGAACAGCCCTATCCCCCGCGATATCATCAAAGAGTGAAAAATCAACGCCGCTGCGGACGGTTACGATTTTTTCCGGTTTTGCGACATTGTTGGCGATAAGCTCGCGGCGCAAGACTTCGCCAACGCTGACGAGCTTGTCACAAAGCCGGCACTGCAGGCGTTCCAGGAAGAAGCACAGACGCGTTTTCCAGTTGTCGGAACGCGTATCGAACGGCACCCCGTGGAAGGTGTGGACAACCACCGGCGCGCCCAGCAGCCCGGCGGCCAGCCTCCCGAGCAGCCCGGCCTTGAAGCTGTGTGTGTGCACGATGTCATACTCATGGCGCGCCATGATGCGCATCAGGGCGAGGAGCGCCGCGAGGTCCCTTATGGGTGCCGGACGCCGCACGAGCGATTTCACTTTCCACACCGTTGCGCCGGCTTTCTCGGCCTCGCGGATCAGGGCTGTTTCGTCGCCGGGCCCGTGTGGGCCGCATGCCAGGTGCGCTTCGCCGCCGTGTCGGACTATCCCCTGGAGGCTGAGCAGCGTGTTGCGCTGGGCGCCTCCGAGGTTCGACTCTGTTATGACATGCAGCACTTTCATGCGGTCGTCTCCGCAAGATCCGGATTCCGACGGAGGGCGAGCATCTCTGCGTACTCCGCGTAGAGGCACTCAACGTGCCTCGCGATGTCAAATCGGCTCTCGACTGCGGCTTTCCCGGCCGCTCCGAGCCGGTTGCGCAATGCCTCCGAGCCTGCCAGCTCATCGAGGCAATCCGCCAACTCGTGGGCGTCGCCGGGCTCAAACAGCAGGCCCGACGATCCGTGCGTGATCACCTCGGGCACTCCGCCGGCCGCGCTGCCTATTACGGGCAGGCCTGCCCCCATCGCTTCGATGATCGAAAGCCCCAGGCCCTCGGCGAGTGACGGCAGCACGAAGACGTCGAACGCGGCGAGGAACCTCGAGGGGTTCTCTTGCGTTCCTGCAAAGGTCACGATGTGTGCAAGGTTCAGCTTCGCGACGAGCTGCTCCAGGCGCTTCCGTTCGGCCCCGTCGCCCACGAGCACGAGGCGGGGCGGCGCGGGCGAGCGGGCGGCCGCGTCGCGGATCATCGCCACCGCCCTTATCAGCGTGTCGTAGCTTTTGACCTGGTCGAGCCGCCCGACGGTTCCGATCAGCAATTGGCCTTCCAGCACTCCCAGGTCGCGGCGCGTGCGGTTGCGATGGTCTTGCGCACCGGAGCGCGTGCGGGCAAAATCGATGCCGTTGCGGATCACTGCAACGCGATCGGCCGGCACGTGGCAATGGTCGAGGATCGACTGCTTCACGGCGTCGGAGATGGCGATTATCCGGTCGTAGAACCTCAACGACACTCGGGTTACCTGCCGGAGGAGCGCGGTTGTGCGGAGGCCGTCGAATGTAAAGTGAACCGTTGTGAGCGCGGGCGTGCGCATCAGTCGTGAGGCGGCAAGGCCCACCTGCGTGGCGGGCAGCAGATGCGTGTGGATAATGCTTGGTCTGGTTTCTCTGATTACTTGGCAGGCCCATCTGGTGCCGGAGGCGAGGCCGAGCTTTCGGCCGGGCATTACAACGCGCGCACCGGCGGCGGCGAGCGCGGGGGCCATCGGGTTGTCCGGCTCGAGCGAGCACACGACAAACTCACCGTTGCATGGCTTTAGTTGTGCTGCAGTATCAAGCAGCAGCGTGGTGGCGCCGCTGACGTTGAGATTATTGATAAGATGCAACACATTCGGCTTCTGCATCCGTAGCCTCCGTGCTGGGAAGCGCTGAACTCCTGAAACATTTCATCATGCCCGTGACGGCCCTGAATACGACGACGTCGGCCTTGGCGAATGCGGGCAGCGCGCACTTTGGAATTCGCTGGCGCAGGGCGCTGCTTATGCGCATGTATTTCGTGAGGAAAGCATACTGCCGCTCGAGCATCCCGGCGGGCCATTCAGTGTATTGCGGCACGCACTCGAACATGCTCCAGCCTTCGCGGAAATCATCGTACCACGAGAAGCCCTCGGGTATGATGCCGCGCTCGCGGGCGAGTTTTTCGATGGGTGTGCCGGGGTAGATTCTGAGTATCTGCGAGCTTACTTCCGTGGCGACGGTCGAGAGCGTCTTGGCGAAGGTCTCGCGCAGTTGCTCGGGGGTGTCGCCCGGCAGGCCGATTATCAGGTATACCTTGACGTGCCCGATGCCGGCGTCGATTGTCATGCGGATTGTGTCGCGGGCGCGTTCGTAGGTGGCCTTTGTTCCGACTTTTCTCTGGACGTCGAGGTTGAGCGTTTCGAGGCCGTAGTCGATTTGCCTGCACCCGGCTCGGGCCATTAGTGCGAGGAGTTCTTCGTTGACGAGGTCGATGCGCGTGCTTGTTCCCCACACGAGGCCGAGGTTCTTTTCGATGAGCGCCTCGCACACCCTGCGCGCCTTTCTCTTGTCCGCCGTGAATGCGTCGTCGTAGAAGTAGATTGCCTTGATGCCGTAGTTCGTGACGAGGTTTTCGATTTCACTGAGAACCTTCTCGGCGGATAGGCTGCGGGTAATCTTGCCCCAGAAGAACGTTGCCGAGCAGTAGAGGCAGCCGAATGGGCAGCCGCGATTCGACAGCACGTGGGTGGTGCGATGCCGCAGCGTGCTGTAGCCCGGGTAGCGGTTGAGGTCTATCTTGTGCCGTGCCGGGCTGGGGAGCGAATCGAGATTCCTGATGAATCCTCTGTTTGGGTTGACGACTATGCGGCCGTTGTCGCGATATGCCAGCCCGGGGATTTCGGCTTGGGGCTTGCCTGAGAAGAGATCGAGCGTCTTCATTTCGCCTTCGCCGATTATCACGGCGTCGACTGCGGTGTTCTCGAGCGTTTCCTCGGGACAGAAGCTTACGTGCGGGCCGCCGACCACGATGAACTTGTCGGGGAAGGCATCCTTGATGGCGGCGGCGACGTCGCGCATCTCGAACCTGGTGTGGGTGGTGCAGCTCAGGCCGATGACGTCGGGGTCGCGTCGCCGGATCTCGTCGATGATTCGGTCGTCGGACAATGTATCGAGCGAAGCGTCCAGAACGTCTGCGTCGAAGCCGTTTGCTTCGAGGGTGGAGACGATGTAGAGCACTCCCAGGGGCGGGTAGTAGGTGTTGTTGTAGTTGTCGATCCGCGAAGGAACGACTATGAAGAAAGCTTTCTGAAAGCGCTTTCCGCCGTTATCCGATGACATTCCAACTCCTTTTCTCGAGCCGCAGGCCGCAGCACTTCGAGGTACAGCTCTTCCGTTTGCCTGGCCATTACACGGGGCGAGTGCCTGTGCAGGGCGCGGTTTTTGGCTTGTGCTCCCATTTGCGTTGCGGCTTCGGTGTCGGCCGCCAGCATGGCGAGGGCTTCTGCGAAAGCCGCGACGTCGCCCGGCGGCGTAAGAAGCCCGGTTACGCCGTGCTCGACGGCCTCGGGCATGCCTCCCACGTTGGCAGCGACCACAGGCTTGCCTTCTGCCATTGCCTCGAGGGTCACGTTGGCCAACGATTCCGTATATGAGGGGATTGCGACAGCGTCTGAACAAGCGAATATCTCTCGAACGTCGGAGCGGAATCCGCAGAAGACGGCACGTTTCCCGAGGCCGAGGTCGCTCGCTTTCTGCTCGCACGATTCCCGGCATGGGCCGTCACCGATGATTATGCAGAAGTCGTTCTCCGGCAGACGGGCAAGCGCCGACAGGAGGACGTCCGCACCCTTGTCCGGTACGAGGCGTCCTGCGAATGACACAACAAATGCGCCGGCGGGAACGCCAAACTCGCGCCGTTTACGTGCCAACTCGGCCGGTGATCGCGGCAGGGCTTCTTCCACGCCGTTGTAAATGACGCGCGTTGTGCCGGCATTACAGCCGCGCTCGATATGGTGCAACCTCACCGCCCTCGACGGGCATATGGAAGCGGCCACGAAGCGATTCAGGAAGCGGTCGGCGAAGCGAGAGTTCAGCATTGGCCGATAGTAGATGTTCCGGTAGATGTTCTTGCGTTCGACGACGGGTATCCTCAGCGCGGATGCAACGGCCGCGTCGAGCCGGCCGCCGTAGATGTGGACCACGTGCGGGCGGAGCTTGATGAGGAGGGCCGCCAGCCTCCCCAGAGCGATCGGCGCCGCTCGGCCGATGCGGGGTATGGCAAATGTCGTGACGTTGCGCCGGGCCAACTCGTCCGCCAGGCCGCCGCTGCCTCTGATGACGACCGCATGCTCAAACATCGAGCGATCGGAATGATCCAGGAGCATCAGCAGCGAGCGTTCGGTGCCCGCCATGCGACGCGCCTCGGTGATGTGCAGCACTCTGGTTGTTGTTTCTGTTGTGCTAGTCGTCATTCACACTACCTGAATAGACGGATGAAGCGTACGCTCGTGCCGGCGTTGTGTGCTCCTTTGGGAGCGGTCCCACGCGCAGCAGCGTTCCATCGCCGATGGTCGTGGTGGGCGGCACGTGCTCGCCGACAGCCCGAGCGGGTACTCCGGCGATGGTTGTGTTATCGTCGAAGGAGCGTATCACCACGGCGTTGGCGCCGATGCAGCAGTGGTTTCCTACCCTAATCGGGCCCAGTATTTTTGCACCTGCGTAAATCGTAACATCTTTCCCTATGATCGGTAAGCCGTCGGAGGCGGTGCAGCTAAAACGTTGGCCCATGCCAACGCCCTGATAGATAGTGGCCCCTGTGCCTATGTGCACGTCTTCTTCGATCACTACGCCGGAGCCGTGCAAGATGAGCACGCCCGGGCCTATCTCGGCCGATGGTGCAATGGCAACTCCCGACACGAGCCGCCCGAGCAGGCTTAGCAGTTGCGGAAAGAGGATCATGTCTGAACGCCATAAGAAGTGGCCGAGCCTGTAGCACGCCACCGCCCACAATGGCGGATTGAATATCACTGCCACCGTTTTTCCGGCGATTCCCGTGTGCTTTTGTGTAACTCGAAGAATGTCTTGGTACATCCCTCACCTCGTAACGTTGCGCAGTCGTCGCGCCAAGTGGCTTACAGGTTTACCCCGAGGGTGCGTGAAGCAGCGTGCGTAATTGCAGGACCCGCCTTATGCTGACGATGCGAACCGCCACGAGCGCCGGAGGATACGCCGCGACCGCAATGCACCCGGCACCGATCACGGAATCCAACAGCATCCTGCTGACGACGAACGCCACTGCCATCATTGCCGCGGCGGTCAGCGCCTTGAGTGTTTCAGTTTCGATGCCGCACTCGGCAAGCACCGGGATTTTTCTTCTGAGCTGCAAGTAGAGCATGCACGCGCCGGCGGTAGCCGACAACGCAAGCGAAAGCGCTATGGCCGAGTGCCCGAGCATTGGCACAAGGAGAAAATTGAGCGCGATGTTCGACGCTGCAAACGCCAAGTTCGACGGCAGTGGCGCGAGCGAATCGCCGAAGGATTGAGACAGCCTCGTGAGGAAATGGCGCACTACCGTGGGAACGAGCGCTATTGAGTAAAACAATAGCGCAGAGGCCGTTGCCTCGACAGCGGCCGCGTCGAACTTGCCCCTGGCCAGCAGCAATGTTATCACGGGCTTTCGCCACAGGAGCATCATCATCGCGGCGGGCGCGACCACGACCACCAGCAGCTTCACACACGCCCTCACCGCGCGTTTCAATTCGTCGTTGCGGCCTGCGGCGCGCTTGTGCACGATTGCCGTAATCGCCGGGAACCCGACGTCGACGACGCTTCTCACCAACGAAAGCGGCACGGCCAGCAGGAGCATGGCATACCCCAGCGCCGAGATACTTCCGGCCGGCAGGCCCGCCGCAAAGGCGCGATCCGTGATGGTGATTATCTGCAGCGTGCCCACGCCCAGAATTATGGGTATGCCCAGCCTCACGCTCTCGCGGATGCCGCGGCTGCCGCCCGCCCACGAAAACGAATAGTGCGCGCCCACACGTGAGGCAGCTATGTACCACGCCAGGCAAACGAGAAACTCGCCCAGCACGGTGCCCACGGCGAATGACGCTATGCCAAACTCCCCGGTCAGCGTTATAACAGCGATCAGCGTTGGAATGTTGGAAAGAAGGATCTTAAGGGAAGGCATGGCAAAACGGTCGTTGGCGTGCAGTATGCCCCTGAGTACGTTTTGCACGGCACCCAATACTATGATCGGCGCCACACAGCGGGCGAGCGTCCAAGCCTGGGTGAATTTGTCTTCACTGAAACCCGGCGCAATCAAACGCATGATCTGCGGCGCAAAGATCCAATACAGCGATGCGAGGATCATCATTGCCAGCACGCTGAAGTTGCCCAGTGCGCTCACTTCGCGCCACCCCCCGGCCATTTCGCTGTTCCCTCCCTTATGCCGCGACATCAGCTTCACGGTGGCCACGTAGATGCCGTCGCCGAAGACGGTCACCGCCGCCACCGGCAGCGCTATCGCCAGCAGGAAGGCATCCATGCTGTCGGCCGTGCCGAAGATGGCGGCAACGATCATGATCTTCAGCAGGCCCGAGACGCGGCTCACAATCAGGCCGGCCGAAATCGTGCCGCAATTCTTGAATAGCTTTCTATACATCTATGGTCATGGCTCTTACGGTCAAATGAATCCGTTCTTGACACAATTGACGCACACGGTGGCCATGTCGGGTTTCTTTCCCGAGACGACTCTTCGCGCGGCCACGTATTTCTTATTGTTCCATATGGCTGCGAAGCCGCTTTCAAGCACGTTGCCAAAGTCGTACTTCTCGGGGTAAACGCCGCAGCACGGCGATAGCGAGCCGTCGGGGTTTATCGACGGCATGCTCCACAGGTACTTGCAGTTTGCGTTGGTGATCACCTTTTTCTTCTTGCCGTAGTCAAATCGGCTCAGCTTTTCGTCTTCGGGCAGCCATTGCTTGCTGTTTTCCATCTTTTCCTCGTCGGTCTGGAATATCTCCTGGGCTGTGTCGGTCCTTATCGGTGTGATCCTCACGATGTCAAACTCAAGCTCCCTGGCCATGTGGTGAACGGCCGGCACTTCTTTTTCGTTGTGCTTCATGACAAGGAACTGCCAGGTGAGGATTGGTGTTTTGCTTTTGCGCCGCTTCTTCTCGGCCACTATTTGATTTACGGCGTCGATCACCTTTTCAAAACTTCCCTTTCTCCTGTACTTCTTGTAGCTGTGCTGGTTGGTGCCGTCGAGCGACACGATCAGGTGGTCGAGCCCGGACGCGACGAGCTTCTCCGCGAAGCCGTCTTCGAAGTAATTGAGGTTGCTGCTGAGCCTGGTCCTGATGCCGCTGCCGTGGGCGTAGTCGACCATGCGGAAGATGTCTTTGTTCAGCAGCGATTCACCCCAGTTGAAGAGATAGATTTCGTAGAGGTGGTTCTTGAGCTCGTCGAGAATCCGCTTGTAATCGTCGAAGCTCATCATCGCCTTGGTCCTGCCTTTGGTTCCCTGGCCGGTGGGGCACAGTGGGCAGGCCAGCATGCACGAGTTGCAGGGGTCGACTACCAGGCAGTACGGGTATGCCCTGAGCACCTCTTTCCTGGTTTTATACTCGATGAAAATCCGCACGAGGTTCAGGAATTTTCCGGGTGTGAAGTATCTCGTAAAGACGAACTTCGCCAGGTAACCGCCCGCTTTGCTCAGTGCATTCATGCAGCCACCGCCTTCTCGCGGGCCGGCGGGCCTGGCGGCCGGCCCATGACCTGCCGCCGGCTGATCTGGGTGGCGGCGAGCATCATGGCATAAAAAACCATCAGCCACTGGCCGAGGCTCCCCTCGAAGATGCATCCGGCGGCGGCGCCGGAATAAACGCCAACGATGATCGCCGCGACGGTGAGCGCCACGCCTGCCGCCGGGTGTTTTCTGTTGGTCGAGGCAACGCTGGCCAATACCGGCACACTGCCGAACGCGAGCAGCGCCGCCAGGCCAAGCAGGCCTGTATTGTAGAGGCGCGCCACATATTCGTTTTCGACGCCGATCTTGCGCGCACCGAAGATTGATGTGCTCAGATTGGCGGCCGACTTCGGCCCATGACCGATGATCGGGTGCGCGGGCACGGCGCGCAGCGCCTTGCTGTCGATAGGAAACCTGTAGCGCATATCTGAAGAGTGAAAGAGGCTCTCGGAAAAGCGCGTCGTTCCGATTATTCCGACAAATATCAGTATGCCGGCCAGCGCCGGGATCATCACCTTCAGGCCAACGCACTTCTTGCGCGTGAACAGGACGTAGAATATCAGCGTGAAGAAGAAAACGAGCATGGCCGAGCGCGTGCCCGTGGCGAAGATGGCGAAAACGTGCAGCATTACGGCGGGGAGTTTCCAGACCCATCGCGTTTTGCTGTCGATCCACAGAAATGACGAGGCAACCAGCAGCAGCCCTATTGCGGGGCCTATCGTTCCAAACACCCTGGTGCTGCCCGAGAACGTTGATCGGCCGAACGCGAACACGTCTACGAGCAAGCGGCTGCCTGCCCTTTCGCAGGCAAACTGCATGCAGACAAGAAGAGCTTCGGCCGTGAGGAGCGCCATGAAAGCCCGGATGATCCGCCTGAGCATTCG
>JABMSA010000011.1 GCA_013202185.1 Planctomycetota bacterium | reverse complement strand
TCGCTGCGACCGTCGATGTCTTCGCCGAGGATTTGCTCGGGCGACATGTAGTACGGCGTACCGATGACGGTGCCTTGGAGCGTGACCTCGTTCAGCTCCGGGCTCTCGCGAAGTTTGGCGAGCCCGAAGTCGAGGACCTTCGCCGTCTCGATGCCCGACTCGTCGATCGAGAGCATGATGTTCTCGGGCTTGATGTCGCGATGCACGATGCCATGTTGTTGTGCGTGCGAGAGCGCCAGGGCTATCTGGCGTGCGATCTCGAGTGCTTCCGGCTCGTCGAGCCGCCCCTGTTGCAGGCGCTCGGCGAGGGTGCAGCCATCCACGAATTCCATGGCGAAGAAATGGTAGCCGTCGGCGAGGCCGGCATCGATGACGTGAATGATGTTTGGATGGTTGAGCTTCGCTGCCGACTTTGCCTCGTGAAAGAAGCGCTCGATGTAAGTTTTGTCTTTGGTGAGGCTCGGCCGCAGTATCTTGAGCGCCACGATGCGTTCCATCGTGACTTGGCGGGCTTTGTAAACCACGCCCATGCCTCCTCGGCCAAGCTCGGAGATCAGCTCGTAGCCGGCGAGTCGTTTCGTTGTGCCGCCGGGCTGCGCCTGAGCTAGAAGAGCGTCTGCGTCGGGGCGGGAGAGGTACCCCTTGCCGACCATCGTGTCGGCCAGGGTGGTGGGTGTTTGCGTTTGTGCGGCCTTTTTGACGATCTCGATGCACTCGTCCACCTGCTCACGTGAGGCGAGTCTCTTCTGAACAACAAGATTCGCAAAAACGGTGTCCGAACGATTCATACTGCCCCCCTGGCAGTCTGCACCACTGAGCTATCCTTCCCTCGCTTGCGAGTGAGTTCTCCTACTATCCTTAATTTAATACGTTGAGGCCGAATAGTCAAGGAAAAAGCGGGAGATTGGGCTTCACCCTTTTATCACTGCTATCGGCCGCAGCCTGGCGACCTTCAGCGCGATGCCGGCGTTGTGCATTACGTTTACAACTTCGCCGACGTCTTTGTATGCTTCGGAGAATTCTTCGCCGAGGGTTTTTCTGCCTTTTGCCCGGATTACAATGCCCTTGTCTTCGAGCTCGCGGGCGATGTTGCGATTGCGGGTTTGCCTGAGGGCGGCGCTGCGGCTCATCATTCGACCGGCCCCGTGGCACGTGCTGCCGAATGTTTGCTGCATCGAGGCGGGCGCGCCCACGAGCACAAACGACTGTCGGCCCATGTCGCCGGGGATGAGCACGGGCTGGCCAACGTGCCGATAGGGCCCGGGGGTTTGCGGGTGGCCCTCGGGAAATGCGCGCGTGGCGCCCTTGCGGTGTACGCAGAGGGTATGCCGGGCGCCGTCGATGGTATGCTCTTCGAATTTGGCGATGTTGTGGCATACGTCGTAAACCAGGCGCATACCCAGTTGGTCGCGCGTGCGGCCGAGCACTTTCTGGAAGGCCCTGATCGAGTTGTGCATGATGGTCTGGCGGTTGGCCCAGGCGAAGTTTGCCGCGCAGGCCATTGCGGCGAAGTAGCTTCGGCCCTCGTCCGAGTTCAACGGCGCACAGGCGAGCTGCCGGTCGGGCAGGCTTATGTTGTACTTCTCCACGGCGCGCTGCATCACCTTGAGGTAGTCGGAGCATATCTGATGGCCGAACCCGCGCGAGCCGCAGTGAACTTGCAGTACGATAGCCCCCTGCGCCAAGCCAAAGGCTTCGGCCGCCTCGGGATGAAAGATGTTTTCAACCACGTCGATCTCGAGGAAATGGTTGCCCGCCCCCAGCGTGCCCACTTGCTCGGCGCCGCGCTTTGCCGCGTGGTCGCTGACCCTGGAAAAGTCGGCGCCTTCGAGGCAGCCGCTGTTCTCGGTACGTTCGAGGTCGTCGGGAATGCCCAGGCCGCGTCCGACCGCCCAGGCCGATCCCTCCGTTGCAACTTTCTCGAGCTCGGAGCGGCTGAGCCTTTCGATCGCCTTGGAGGA
This sequence comes from Planctomycetota bacterium, assembly GCA_013202185.1. GTDB lineage: Bacteria > Planctomycetota > PUPC01 > JABMSA01 > JABMSA01 > JABMSA01. The sequence goes on along the minus strand of JABMSA010000011.1, from coordinate 3,935 downwards.
GCCGACGCCCACGGGTACATCGCGAAACAATTGGTTGGTGAGGTCCTTCAGTTTGCCGCGCACGTCGGCTTGCTCGAGATCGGTGCGGATGAGCCGCACGCCGCAGTTGATGTCGTAGCCTATTCCGCCGGGCGAGATCACGCCGCCGTTTTCGGGGTCGGTAGCGGCCACGCCGCCGATGGGAAAACCGTAGCCCAGGTGCATGTCGGGCATGGCCAGCGAGTGTTTGACGATGCCGGGCAGGTGGGCGACGTTTGCCGCCTGGACGAGGCTGTCGTCGTGCATGATGGATTCCATCAGGTGCTCGGACGCGTATATATGTGCGGGCACGCGCATTCCGCCGGTCCTGGGCACTTCCCACATCCAATCGCTGATTTTGTTGAGCGTGATCTCGTCGAGTCTCATTTCCTGCAACTCCTTATCGTGGCTGCCTGCCAACGCCGGCACTGTAGAGACGGGCCGGTGGCCCGTCTCTGAGACGCCCCACCGGGGCGTCTCTACCCTGTGCGTTCGCTAGCCGCCGCCACGGCGATCTGGCCGAGGGATATTCCGCCGTCTCCGGGCGGCGCCTGCTCGGGCGAGTACACCTCGAGCCCTTGGGCGGTCAGTTTTTCGGTGAGCCCGGTGAGCATGATTTGGTTGAGAAACACTCCTCCGCCGAAGGCCACGGTGTTGATGTTCGTGCGGTCTCTCAGCTCGGCTGCAAGCTTGGCAAAGACGTCGATGAGCGTGAGGTGAAATCGCCAGGCGATGTCGCCGGGGCTCGTGCCGCCGGCTATGTCTTTTGCTATTGCTCTGAACATTTCTTTCGTGCTGATTATTGTTGGGGCGTCTTTGGCATGAATCAGCTCGTATCCGTAAGGAAGTGCGTCGTTTGGGGTGGCCTCCATTTCGAGCCGGGCGGCGGGCTCGCCTTCGAATGTTGCGGCATCGGCCAGGCCGAGCATTGCCGACACCGCGTCGAAGAGCCGCCCGCAGCTCGAAGTCAGCGGCGAGTTGATTCGGCGCTCGGCGAGTGTTTCGACGTCGTAAAGCTCGTGGCCGTGGGGCGCTATGAAGCGCAGCGGAAGCGCCCGATACTCTCGGCCGAGCGTTGCCATCAGATAGCTGACCGCCATTCGCCATGGCTGCCTTATGGCCTGCTCGCCGCCGGGCATTGGCACATATTCGAAATGCGCGGCCCGCTCGTAGTCGGGCGGCCGACCCACGAGCACTTCGCCGCCCCACACGTTGCCGTCGAGCCCGTAGCCGGTGCCGTCGAGCGCTATTCCGATTACTTTGCGGTCGGTTATCTGGTGTTCGTACTGGCAGGCGGCTATGTGGGCTGCGTGGTGCTGCACGCCGATTTTGTTTTCGATGCCCGATGCCAGCGCGTATTGCGTGGAGAGATAGTCGGGGTGAAGATCGTGCGCGATTATCCGGGGCTGGATCCCGAGCATCCGCTTGAGGTGCTCGATGGTTTCTTCGAAGAACGTGAGGCCCTCCTCGCTGTCGATGTCGCCCATGTGCTGGCTGAGGAAAACATCGCGGCCGCGTGTGAGCGCGATTGTGTTTTTCATCATTCCGCCGCACGCGAGGATGGGGGGCGCCTCGTGCTGCATTGTGATTGGGCGGGGCACGTACCCCCTCGACCGCCGCCACAGTTGCTGCTTGCCGTTGATGATCTTGACGACCGAATCGTCGGCGCGATGAAGTATGCGGCGGTTGTGCGTGAGGAAGTAGTCGGCCACGTGGCCCAGCCGTGCAAATGCGGTGTCGTCGATTACTATCGGCTCGTCGGCGAGGTTGCCGCTGGTCATGACCAGCGCGGAAAAATCGTCGCCGAGCAGCAGCCGGTGCACGGGCGTGTAGGGCAGCATGACGCCGAAGTAGCTGTTGCCCGGCGCCACGCCTTCGGTTATCGGATTCGGCTCTCGCTTGCGGAGGATCATTATCGGGCGAATGGCCGACGCGAGCATTTTTTCTTCGTCGTCGGACATGTGGCAGAAGATTCTGATCCTTTCGACGGTGTCGGCCATGAGCGCAAAGGGCTTGAAGCCGCGTCCTTTGCGTTCGCGGAGGTTTTCGACGGCCGTGTGATTCATGGCGTCGACGGCCAGGTGAAATCCGCCGATTCCCTTGACGGCCACGATCGCTCCTTCGTGGAGTTTTTCGTGTGCGTAGGCGATGGGGTCGTCCGTCTTGATCTCGCTGTTGCGGTTGTCGCAGATGCGCAGGCTTGGCCCGCAGTTTCCGCAGCAGGTGGCTTCGGCGTGGAAGCGGCGGTCGGCGGGGTTCTTGTATTCCCCGGTGCAGTGTTTGCACATGGGAAAATCGATCATCGACGTCTGCTCGCGGTCGTAGGGAACGTCGGCGATGATGGTGTATCGCGGGCCGCAGTCGGTGCAGTTGATGAAAGGATAGCGGTATCGCCTGTCGTTGTCGTCGGCGAGTTCTCGGAGGCAGTTTTGGCAAACCGACACGTCGGGCGGCACGAGGGCTTCGTGGGCGTCGTCGTCGGTGCTCGGGAGTATCTCGAAGCCGTTGAGGCCGGCGGGCCGTGCTTCTGTGATTTTCATCGAGGTGACGTGCGCGAGCGGCGGGAGCTCAGCTTCGAAGGCCTCGAGGAATCCGGCGATCTGGTCGTCGGTGCCTTCCACGGCAATCCTTACGCCTTCGGAAGTGTTGCACACCGTTCCGGCGAGACCGTGCCTGCGGGCTATGCGAAAGACGAACGGCCTGAAGCCTACGCCTTGCACAATCCCTGTTGCAAGGATCTCGCGGCGCCTTGTCAATGAAGCGCCTGCTTTTGCTCCACCTTTGTCTTGAGCCATTCGAACCAGCTTTGCAGCCCCGCTCCTTGCGTGCATGATATTTCCAGCACATCAAGGGTCGGCTTTATCTTTCGGACATCCAGTCGGAATCGTTCGGCAGAGAAGTTGGTGTATGGTGCGAGGTCGATCTTGTTGAGAACGATGAGGTCGGCCTTATGTATTGCCGTGGGGTATTTTGCGGGTTTGTCGTCGCCTTCGGTTACGCTGGCGAGCACCACTGCGAGGTCTTCGCCCAGGTCGTATGACGCGGGGCATACGAGGTTGCCCACATTCTCGATGAAAAGCACGTCGGCGGCATCGAGATCGACGTTCGGCAGGGCGTCGGCCACCATCCTGGCGCTGAGGTGGCAGCCCCGACCGGTGTTGATCTGTGTGGCCGCCGCGCCGGCATTTCGTATGCGGATGGCGTCGCGCTCGGTTTGGAGGTCGCCCGCTATCACTGCAATGGCGAGGGTGTGGCCGACGGCGCGTGCCGTTTTCTCGAGGAGGGTTGTTTTGCCTGATCCCGGCGAGCTGAGCATGTTGATCACCATCAGGCGGTGTTGGGCGAAAAGTTCGCGCAGATGCGCGGCTATTTCTTCGTTTTTCGCGAGGATGTTCTTCCGAAGCTTGATTTCCACTTCATTCATTGTAGCGTAATTGTCTCGATTGTCAATGATTGTCCGGCGGTTATTTCAATTTCTCCGGAGGCGCATCGAGTGCATCGAAAATCGCTTGCCTGGGGCTCGAATTCGCAACCGCACTCTTTGCACAGCGCCTTTAGTGGCGCCTTGCGCACGTCGAACTCCACTTCTTTGCGGCCTTGCTCGGCAAAGGCGGTCTCGAGGGCGAACTTCAACGATTCTGTTTCGATGCCCGACAGCTCGCCGATGCTGATTGCGACTTTTGCCAGGCGCCGGCCGGGGTGCTTTTCCATTTCCTCGTTGAGGATCTCGGAGATGTCGAGCGCTATCGACATTTCGTGCATGGGGTTGGGTCCAAAGCATCAACAAAAGGAGCACGTAATCAATAGTATAGGCTTGGACGCTTGCAGTGCAAGTGTTTTTGTGGTTACCGGCGGCGAAGGGTGTGCTTGCGAATCTCGGCTCAAGCTATCGTCTCGACATCCGAATCGTCCTCGTC
>JABMSA010000121.1 GCA_013202185.1 Planctomycetota bacterium | reverse complement strand
TAACGAGTCTTGACATGCACCGGTTTCCGCTAGCCTTCCTCCCCCCGCTTGGTTACCCTCGCGGAGTTGGCTTCGCGTAGTAGTTCTTTCACGCTTTCACGTGCCGGTCCTCCTACAAGGGACTTGCACCCCATTTACGACACGCCCATGATGGGCGTACACAAAGCCATGGATCGTACGTCGCAATAGCGCCGACGATCATGCAAGACGTTGAACGGAACCGCTACGCGGAGGAAGAGAGACTCTGCGAAGCGGTTTTTGTGCATCTGAGGGGATAGACTGATTCCGACGGACATCGGCATGGTGCCGATGGGCCGAAAGGAAGGAGTCAGTGATGTCGCCTCTACGAGAAGCGGTACTATTGGAGATGCGTCTTCGGGGTCTCTCGGAGAAGACGCAGGAGAGCTACGTCCACGCGTGTGAGGAATTGGCCCGGTACTACTGGCGCCCTCTGGAGACGTTGGTGTGCGCGCAGGTGCAGGCGTTTCTCGATCACCTGATCACGGTGCGCAAGCTGAGCTGGTCGACCATCAACGTGTACTTCAGCGCGTTGCGATTTCTGTATGGGCAGATCCTCAAGTGGCCGGCGAATGACTTCTCGATTCCGCCGCGCGGGCGCAGCGGCAAGCGACCAGGCGTGCTGTCCCGAAATGAAGTCAAGCGGCTGATTGAAGCGCCGTTGAATCTTAAGCACCGCACGTTGCTGAGCATGACATATGGTTCGGGGCTGCGCGTATCCGAAGTGGTCAAGGTGCAGGCCGTGGATGTAGACCGCGGGCGCATGATGCTGAAGGTCTCGGGCAAGGGGCATAAGGAGCGCTACACGCTTTTGGCGGAGCACACATTGCTGCTGCTGGGAGAACACTGGCGGAGGAGCCGGCCGCAGTCTCACTTCTTCTTCGGCCACGACAAATCCCTGCCCATGGCCACGGCCACGGCACAGTCGATCTACAATCAGGCTGTGAAGCGAAGCGGCGTGCGTCGGGTCGGCGGCATCCATACGCTGCGCCACTGCTTTGCCAGCCATGCGTTGGAAGACGGTCGCGACATCTTCTCCATCAAGCGCTGGATGGGACACAGCGCGATCGCGACCACGGGAGGCTACCTGCACGTGGTGCCCGGCATTGGGCGTAAAGTGCTCAGCCCGTTGGACGCCCCCCAGGACGAGGCATAGCCATGACCGCCGCCCTTCGGGTGGCGGATGTGATTCGGTCTTGCTGGGAGTCGTACAACCGTGCACACCGCCTGCCGCCGCATGTGCTCAAGGCCGTGCGACACATCTTGCGCTGCCGCACCGCCGCTCTGGGTGGACACATCCACAGGTGCGATCAATGCGGCAGCGAAGTGCCGGTATACAACTCCTGCCAGACTCGGCATTGCCCCACCTGTCAAACCAGCGCCAAAGAGAAGTGGCTCGACGCGCGCCTGGCCGAGGTGCTGCCCGTGCAGTACTTCCATGTCGTGTTCACGGTGCCGCACATGCTCAACGCGCTGATCGACGCCAACCGCAAGTTGCTGCTGGGCGAACTCTTCGGCGTAGCCAACTGGGTCTTGCAGCGCTTTGCCCACGACCCGCAATGGCGGCTGGAGGGACAACTCGGCTTCCTGGCGATCCTGCACACCTGGACTCAGCGACTGCAACAGCACTTCCATCTGCATTGCATTGTGCCCGGCGGCGTCTGGCGCGCCGCCTCGCAGGAGTGGGTCCCGTCTCGCGGCCAATGGCTCTTCCGCAAGGAATCGCTGTGCGACGCGTTTCGCAATCGCTTCCTTCAGCGCCTGTGTTCGCTGCGCAAGGGCGGCAAACTGGCCTACGGCGGTCGTGCCGCGTCCCTTGCCGACGACACTGCCTGGCAAACGCTGCTCGCATCCCTTGCGGAACAAACCTGGATCGTCTTCCCGAAACCCACGCCCCCCGATCCAACCCAGGCGCTGGATTACGTGGCACGCTACACGCACAAGGTCGCCATCGGCAACAGCCGCATCAAGGCGCTCCGTGACGGTCGAGTCACCTACTCCTGGCGTGACCGTAGCGAAGACAACGTCGAAAAGACCGGAACCATTCCCGTCGCGGTCTTCACCCGCCGCTTCCTGGTCCATATCCTTCCGGACGGCTTCCACAAAATCCGCTACTTCGGCTGGATGGCGGGCGTCAGCCGTAAAGCCATCCTCGCCGCCATCCGCAAAGCGCTCCATGTCGAGCCGCCCGCCTGCCCTGAGCTTGTCGAAGGGGCCAAAGCCCCCCTTGCCGAGCGCATCCTGCGACAAACCGGCGTGGACATCGCCCTGTGTCCTCACTGTGGCAAGGGCCACCTGCAAAGAACCGCCCAGCTCATCATGCCCCACCGAGGCCAGTCGCCATGAGCATCCCCGCTGCAACGCTACCGCCGCTTCCAGAAAGGCCGCGCCCCGCAGCCCTGCCGGGCTCTGCCCGTACGCCACAAAACGCCATCCCAAGCGACCGCTTCGCGGCCGGCCGGCCGCCGGCCGCACCCCGCCCAGCGTCCTACCGACGGCTTTCGCACCCTCAACAGGTTCGCAAACCGAGGCCTGCTCCTCTCCGCCCCTCTCGGCCATCCCCTCGCTTTAACCCATAGCCACCGCGGCTACCGTTCAACACATTTTATCCCGCATGCGGCTCGACAACCGCTTGATCCGTCATGCCGGCGGTGTATACTCGCCGCACGAGGGATAAAACGCTATTCGTTATGACAAGTCATTTTAGATCCTGCTTGCGAGTGTTCCTTTTGCGGTTCATCCCAGGCTAATAATGGACGGCCGGGATCTGCTTTCCGTCCGGCAAAATGCCTGCATGGGCTCACGTCTTGTAACCAGTTGAGCATAAGCAGCTTGAGAGTCTTCTGGCTCTTGCTTGATAAACTGTGAAGGCCTGTTGCGTTTGCTTCGTGAGACACCCCTGTTCAAATCGCGTGCAGTAGGCATCGGGTTCTGCTCGTTGTGTGCCGGTTTTCTCTACAAGTTATG
>JABMSA010000120.1 GCA_013202185.1 Planctomycetota bacterium | reverse complement strand
GTTTCCCCCCACAATATTCACAAGCGCATTCATTTCGCCGACAAAGACCGATGCCCATCTCCTACCGGAATTCAGATGAAAATGCGGCCCCGCTATGGTATCCTGAACACAAGATGAAAAACGACATCCGCACGCTCCTCGACAAGCGCATCTGGCCATTCGTCGAAACGCCCGGGCAGTACGTTGGCGGTGAGCCCAACAGCATAGCCAAGGATCACGGCAGCGTCGACGTTACGTTTGCGCTGGCGTTTCCCGACGCCTACGCCGTGGGCATATCGCACCTGGGCTTTCAGATCCTCTACGACATCCTCAACGCCCGCGACGACGTTGCCGCCGAGCGTGTATACGCGCCGTTTCCCGATATGGTCGCGAAAATGCGCGAAGAACGCGTGCCCCTGTACTCCCTCGAAACATACACGCCGCTGAGCGAGTTCGACATCATCGGCTTCACGCTGCAGTACGAGATGTGCTGCACAAACGTGCTGCTGATGCTCGACCTCGCAGGCATTCCGCTGCTGGCCGAGATGCGGGCACAGGATGCACCGCTCATCGTTGCCGGCGGGCCGTGCGCTTACAACCCCGAGCCGATGAGCGCGTTTATCGATCTCTTCATCATCGGCGACGGCGAGGAAGCGGTGACGAAACTCGTCGACGAACTCAAGGCCGCGCGAAACAGAAAGAAGGAACTCTCGCGTCGTGAGCTGCTCATTCATCTTGCGAAAAAGGTGCCCGGGGCATATGCACCGTCGCTATACAACGTTGAATACAACGAAGACGGAACGATCCATTCCGTGACGCCGGCGGTGAAAGGAGTGCCCGAGCGCGTCGAGGCGGCGATCGTCAAAGACCTCGACGCCTTCCCGCTGCCCACGAAACCGATCGTGCCGCTCGTCGAGGCAGTGCACGACCGTATAACTCTCGAGGTGGCTCGCGGCTGCACCCACGGATGCCGATTCTGCCACGCCGGCATCATCAAGCGGCCGTTTCGCACACGCGATCCGCTGAAGCTGATCGACGCCGCCCACGAGTGCTATCGCTCGACGGGCCACAACGAAATATCACTGACTGCCCTGTCCGTGAGCGACTATCCGCACCTTTATCCGCTGCTCAAGGGGCTGGCCGCCTACTTCGACCCGCTGCACGTCAACATCTCGCTGCCGTCGCTGCGCGTCAACAAGGAGCTAAAGGAGCTGCCGTCGGTGGTCAGTTCTGTGCGGAAGTCGGGGCTTACGTTCGCACCCGAGGCGGCCACCGAGCCTCTGCGGCGGCGAATCAACAAGAACATCTCCAACGACGATCTGTTCAGGGGCGTACTCGAGGCCTACCGGGCAGGATGGGAAACGGTGAAGCTCTACTTCATGGTGGGGCTGCCCGGCGAGACCGCCGACGACGTCGACGAGATCGCCAGACTGGCCAAGAAGGTATCGATGCTGCGGAAAGAACTCGGCAAGGCCCCCGCGCGAGTCAACCTCTCCGCCGCACCATTCGTGCCCAAGCCGCACACCCCGTTCCAGTGGCACCCGATGGCGTCGATGGACCTCATCCGCATGCGGCAGGGAAAGCTCCGGGCCGACATCAAAGGCAAGAACATCTGGCTCAAGGCACACCGCGCCGACCGCAGCTTCCTCGAGGCCGTATTCGCACGCGGCGACCGCACCCTCGGGATGGCGATCTTCGAGGCATACCGGCGAGGGTGCATCTTTGCGGCGTGGGACGAACACTTCAACTATGGCGCCTGGCAGGAAGCACTCGACGCCTGCCAGGTCGACGGCGCCTTCTACGCCAATCGCGAGCGCCCCGAGTACGAAGTGATGCCGTGGGATCACATCGACACCGGAGTGACGAAACAATTTCTCCTTCGCGAAAAGCACCGGGCCGAGAATGATGAGCCCACGCCCGACTGCACCACGGGCAAGTGCACCGGCTGCGGCCACGAGGACCTCTGCCGGAAAGAAACGCGGCGCCCGGGGATCGTCAAATGATCGAAACATCCGTGTCCGTATCAGGCCAGGTCGAACTGCACGCCGTGCACCACAGGCCGCGCAGCGACAATGACAAGCACGCCGGCGTGGTGCTCGTGCACGGATGGAGCGGCTATTGCATCGGCCCGCACCGGATGTTTGTCAACGCGGCGCGTCGCTTCGCCGCCGAAGGACTCCACTGCCTGAGGCTCGATCTTCGTGGCAGGGGAGACAGCCCCGGCGACAAGAACGACACCGATCTAGATGCCATGATCGACGACGTCCTTGCGGCCGGCCGGTACCTGCGCGCCAACGGCTCCCAAAAGCTCTGCGTGCTGGGGATATGCTCCGGCGGAAACGTAACGCTGGGCGCCGGGTCGCTCGACAAATCAATCGACGGCCTGATCCTCTGGTCGACTCCGCTGTTCGCACCTCACAAGAAAAGAACCGAGCAACTCCGCCGCACCGGATTCTTTCTCATCGAGTACCTCAAGAAGCTCTTCCGGCGCGAGACCTACGCCAAGTTCTTCGCAGGCAAGCTGAACCTCCGGCTGATACTGCGCATCCTCGCCGGCAAGGGACGCGGCAACCCCCGGCCGGCCGACGGCGGCCGCAACCCCAAGGATTCTCTGCGCGATGTCATGTCCGACCTCGAAGGATACGGCGGCAGGATGCTTTTCGTCTACGGCAGCGCCGACGACGAAGCAGCCGGCGCCCCGCAATTTTACGGGGGCTATTGCGAGGAAAACTCCATCCCCGCCGCCTTCCACACAGTCGACGGCGCCAACCACAGCTACTACTCGCTCGATTGGGAGAACGAAGTAATCGACGCCACACTGCTGTGGTTGAAAGAGCTGTAAAGGCGGCGCGATTGCGTTGCCGACTCGCTCGCGCGCGTTTTTTGCTTGCATAAATCGCCCGTCATGACTATAATAATTTCAACCCACTGCCGAAGTGGCGGAATTGGCAGACGCGCCAGGTTGAGGGCCTGGTGGAGATAATTC
>JABMSA010000119.1 GCA_013202185.1 Planctomycetota bacterium | reverse complement strand
CTTGAGAACCGCCGGGCAGATCGGCATAACGTTTCCGCCCGAGGTGGTGGAAATAGCGGATTTCGTAATTCGGTGAGGCGTTGATATGCAAGAAGACAAAAAGATCACGTGGTATCAGCGGACGCGAACGAGGCTCACCGCCGCAGTGACACTGGCGATCATGCTTCCGATGCTGGCCTTTTATCTGGCAAGCGTTCAGATCGCCACCAACGCACAGTTGAAGGCGGCCCAGGAGAACCTTCGCCTCATTGCCGAGTCGGGCAGCGTCTCGCTCGAGGGTTTCATCAGGGAGATCACGATAGACCTCGAGCCTACCCCCTACACGCCAAAGCTCACAACATTGTCTGCGAGAGAACTTGAACTGTATCTGTCATTTCTCTTTCGGCTCGTGCCCGAGGTCGAGACACTCTCGCTCGTCACCGTCGACGGCAGCGAAAAGGTGAGGTTCTCGCGCATCGCCGTTTACTCCGCGGAACAGTTGCGCGATTTGTCCGGCTCGGACGCATTGGCGACAATCAGGAAGGGCAGGACATTCTACGGGCAGCCGCATATTTCCGAGGAGGGCGAGGCCCGGATGAATGTCGCCATACCGATTCCTGGCAAGGGAAGAGACATTGACGCCATGATTCTGGCCGAAGTTTCGCTTCGCAGGGTATTCGAGGAGGTGAGTCAGACACCGGGGGAGTTCATGCACGTGTATGTTGTCGACGAGAACGGCATGATCATCGCCCACCCCGACTTCAGCCATGTGCTGGGCCGCACAAGTGTGAGGGATTACAAAGTGGTGTCGGATGTTCTCGCGCTGCCGCCCGGCCGGAATACCCAGATGACGCGCTACACAAACATCCTGGGCGAGGAGGTGTTGGGCCTGGGCAGACGCAGCAGGAGGCTGTGTTGGGGGATCATCGCCGAAGTCGATACCAGTGAGGCCCTGGCCGGGGTGAGGAGAGTTCAGGCCATTTTCCGTATCATTTTCGTCTCTGCGGCCTTTGTGGGCTTTGTTGCATCGTTATACATAGGTACCAGGGCCGGCGGCCTTATCGGCAGAATCCAGAGAGCCGCCCAGGCAATAGGAGCGGGCGACCTCGGGCAAAGAGTGCCCGTAAAAGGCGGAGGAGAACTCGAACAACTTGCCGGCGATTTGAACGTCATGGGCGGCAAGCTCAAGGAGTACCACGATCACATGGAACGTGACGTCGAAACCCTCAACGAGCGCGTCGCCGAGCGGACCGCCTCGCTGCAGAAGGCGTTCAACGAGCTGCAGGAGCGCGACAAAGAGCTGAAGGAAACACACGCGGCACTCGTGCAAACCGAGAAGCTCGCCGCGATGGGCAGGCTCGTCGCCGGCGTCGTTCACGAGGTGAACAACCCCCTTGCATACATAACCGGCAACATTCATGTGCTCAAGAAGGACCTCACCCATCTCGCCGAACTCGTGCGGCTCTACGGCGGCGCCTTCGCCGCCGAAGACGCCCCCGAGCGCGAGCGCCTGCTCCGAGACGCCAGAGAGAAAGCCGAAACCGTGGACATAGAATACACACTCGGCGGGCTCGACGACATTCTATCTCGCACCTCCGAGGGCATCGAGAACATCCGGAGAATCGTCGCCGACCTGCGCGACTTCTCCCGCATGGGAGAAGCCGAACGCGAGCCGGTTGATCTCAACGAGTCGATAAACACCACCCTCGGCATGATCACCTACGACCTGCGCAAGAAGCAGATAAGCGTAGAAACCGACCTTGCCGAGCTTCCGCTGGTGGCATGCACCCCGGTGAAGATGAACCAGGTGCTGCTGAATATTCTGCTCAACGCCGTCCAGGCGGTTTCGGAAAACGGGCATATCTGGGTGACCACCGAGATCGAAGACGATTGGATGAGCGTCATGATACGCGACGACGGCCACGGTATTCCGGAAGAAATAATAGGCAGGATATTCGACCCGTTCTTCACGACCCGGCCGCCGGGCGAGGGCACGGGCCTCGGCCTCAGCGTGAGCTACGGAATAATGCAAGAACACGGCGGAACGATCGATGTGACCAGCACCCCGGGCGAGGGGGCGGAGTTTACCGTAAGGCTGCCGGTAAGGCGCGACACGTGCGCCGCAACGGTGTGCTCTTGTGAGAGCAAAGATGACGAACTCAGCGAATAACCACCCGCCCGCCGACGTGGCGGACGAACGCCGCAGGATGGAGGTCCTCAGCGCTGCGGTTCATACGCCGGCCCAGGAGCGCCGCTACATTATTGCCCTGATTGTGGTGATGGCTGTTCTGGCTTGTTTGTATCCGGCGCTCAAAGCGACGTCATACAAGGGGAGCGCCGACTCCCACGCTGCGATCGAGATGGCCGGGGCGCTTGCCGGCCTGGTTGCCGGCTTTGCACTGGTGATGCGCTTCTATGCCCTGGGCAGCCGCTTTCACCTCCTCATCGGCCTCGCCTTCTTTGTCAATGGCGCTGAAGACCTTGTGCATGGGCTCTTATCGTTCGAGATCGCTCACGGTTTCAGCGGCGCGCCGGCGTCATCTCTCGAGCAGTTCATTCCCGGCACTTACGCCACCGGCAGGCTGATGCTGGGCCTTCTTCTGCTTGCGGCGCCGTTCGTGAAGCTGTGGTCCAGGGAGAGCGAAAGTCCGAAACAAGAAACTCTTTGGATATCGGGAGCGGCAATTGTTCTGACGATAATTGCGACCGGCGTTGCCTTCATACTTCCGCTGCCGCAATTCATCTACCCGGGGCGCCTGATCTCCCGCCCTGTCGACCTGGTTTCGGCCGTGGTCCTTCTCCTGGCTTTGGTGGTTTTCTTCAGGGAGTACCATCGAAGCCGAGACATGCTCCTGTGGTGGATTCTCCTGTCCATCGGCATCAACCTCGTGGGTCAGACCCTGATGTCGTTTTCCAAGGAGCTTTACGATGCCTTTTTCGACGTCTCACACGTATGCAAAGTGCTGGGCTATGTGGCTCCTCTTCTGGGATTCTCGCTCTACCAGGTTGCGGTCATTGCCGACAGCGAACGTCCGGCGAAAGCGCTGCGAAAATCCGAGCAGCGCCTGCAGACGGTACTGGACAACTCCACGGCTTTCATCTTCATGAAAGACCTCCAAGGAAGGTACATTGTGGCCAACCGGCGCTTCGAAACGGCCTTCAACATGACAAAAGAACAAGTGATAGGCAAAACCGACTACGATCTGTTTACCAGACAAGCGGCCGACACGATACGAGCCAACGACCGCAAGGTGATCGAAGCCGGGACAGTACTGGAACTGGAGGAAGCCATTCCGCACAGAGATGGTGTTGAGCACACATACATTACCATCAAGTCTCCTCTGTATGACCCCACAGGCAAGCCCTACGCCCTGTGTGGCATCGCCACCGACATAACCGCTCGCAAGCAGGCCGAGCTCGCATTGATCGAGCGCATGAAGGAGTTGAACTGCCGGTATGCCATAAGCAGACTCGACGGGGCCGAGGCCCCTCTGTCCACGATACTGCAGAAAACGGCCGAGATCATCCCGCCTGGCTGGCAGTACCCGGAAATCACGTGTGCCCGGATTGCCTTTGAAGACCAGGAGTTCAAATCGGCAAAGTTCGAAACTGCTCCGTGGAGACAGACCAGCGATATCGACGTGCACGACCGTTGCGTCGGCTCTGTAGAAGTCTATTACCTCGAGGAGAGACCTGAGATAGATGAGGGTCCGTTCCTTAAGGGAGAGCGAGACCTGATCGACGACATAGCCAGGTACCTTAGCAGCGTGATCGAGAGAAAGCAGGCCGAAGCAGCCCTCAGAGAAAGCGAAGAACGGTACCGAGAGCTGTTCGAGTACGCCCACGACCTCATTTTCACCGTGGACGCTTCAACAGGGCTGGTCACCACAATGAACGCCGCCGCCCGCGACGTTTTATCTTACGAGCCCGACGACCTGACGAACGAGCCCTACAGCGCTTTTGTGAGCCCGGCCGACCTGGACGCCGTGGGAAGACATATCGAAGCCGCCATTGGCGACACTTCAGAGACTGTCGAAGCATGGTGCATGAGAAAAGACGGCTCGCCCGTGCTGCTCGACCTGCGAATGCGCAGCATACCAGTACCCGGGCGGGAAGCTGTGCTTCACGTGATCGCCTACGACGTAACGCAGAGGCACCACGAATCGGAAGCCGCCAAGCGGCTCGGCGAAATCCTCCAGCAAAGGGTCCAGACAAAAACCGCAGGCCTCGAGGAAGCCAACCGCCACCTCAGGCAAACACAGTCGAAGCTCATTCAGGCCGAAAGGCTCGCAGCCGTCGGCCAGCTCGCGGCCGGCGTGGCACACGAAATAAACAATCCCCTTTCATTCGTGGCAAACAACCTAGCCGTGCTCCGCCGCGACTGCAGGTCCATCGTCGACGCCCACCAACTGTGCAACCGGATCATCACTGAGCAAGACCCCGACCAGAGGAAACGACTGGCCCAACAGGCACAGGCCAAAGCCGAAGAAATGAACCTCGAGTACGCCGTGTCGAGCCTCGAGCGAGTGTTTGATCAAACCGCCCATGGCACCGAGCGCATCCGCAAGATCGTGGCCGACATGTGCGACTTCACCCGCCTGGGCGAGGCCGAATGGAAAGAAACGAACGTCAACGATGCGCTCGACACGACCATCACGATCCTGCTGCACGAGATCAAGAGCAAGAACATTCAGCTCGAAAAAAACTACCAGGACGTGCCATACATCTATTGCATGCCCGGGCGGCTCAACCAGGTGTTTCTCAACATCCTCATCAATGCGATCGAGGCGGCGCCCGAGAACGGCAGAATCGCCGTTTCAACCCAGCCCTACGAGAAAGGCGTGAAAACAGCAATCACAGACAACGGCCCCGGCATACCAGCAGAGAACCTGTGCAAGATCTTCGACCCGTTCTTCACCACCAAATCCAAGGGCAGCGGCCTGGGCCTCAGCATCAGCCTTTCGGTCATCGCCGACCTCAATGGCAGGATCGAAGTCGAAAGCGAGCAAGGAGCAGGCGCCACATTCACGATCCTGCTGCCCGCAACCGAGGCACCGGCTGTCGGTTCTCGCGCGGCCCCTGCCGCTTCAAGCGGCAGGTGAACAAGTTCGCCGTCGCACCGTCTTTCGCTCGGCAGGCCGCGCAAGCCGGCAGGGGACCCGCCAAACAGATACGAAGCGGGCCGCTGCGGAACGTTTCCCGCGCCTTGGCACGTTGCCCGGATTCGTCAACGATCCTGTTTGCTGTTTTGGTTGTGGCCTTGTGCCGCCCCGGGAAGAAGTTTCGACGAGGACGAGGAGGAGGGCGAGGAGAAGGAAGGGGCTGCTAACCGGGCGAAGACCCCGGGAAGTAGATCAGATCGGCCAGCACGAAGTAGCCTATCACCGTGACCACGTCGACAATGCTGCTGATGAATGGGGCCGACATCAGGGCGGGGTCGAGGTGTATTTTCTTGAACAGGATCGGCAGCACGGCGCCCAGGGTCTTTGCAAGGGTTACGGTGGCGATCATGGCCAGGCCCACCGTAAGGCCCAGGCGCACCGGGCCGCCCCCGCCGTTGGTGTGGGTCAGCAGCGCCCTGCCGGCGGCGCACACCCCAAGGGCAAGGCCCACCAGCAGCCCCACCCGCATCTCCTTGAAAACAACCCGCCACACGTCGTGCATTTCTATCTCGCCCGTCGACAGCCCCCGGATGATAACCGCCGTCGTCTGGCTGCCGGCATTACCGCCCGAGCCCATCAGAAGAGGAATGAAGATGACAAGCACGACGGCCTGGTCCAGGTAGCCCCGGTAATGCTGCAGAAGCGTGCTGGTTATCAGGCCGGTAACAACGAGTATCAGCAGCCACGTGATGCGCTCGCGGGCAATCCGCAGCACGCTCGAGCGGAGGTAATCGATCGGCCGGCCCGCCGCACCGAGGTGGTAGATGTCCTCGTCCGCCTCTTCCTCGACCACGTCGATAACGTCGTCGGCCGTTATCCGGCCCACCAGCCGGCCGGCTTCGTCCGTCACCGGCACCGACGGCAGCTCATACCGCGAGAAGATATCGCCGAGGGTATCCTGGTCGTCTTCCGCGTTAATACTCACGTAGTCGCGGTCTACGATCTCCTCCATGTGCTGGTCGGACCGGGCCAGCAGAAGCTCTCGGAGCGAAACGATGCCGATCAGTCTGCGGCCCGAGTCGATTACATACACGTAATAGCCTGTCTCCTCGCCCGGGGCCTGCCGGCGGAGTTCCTCCCGGGCCATCGCCACGGTGTCGTCCAGGTTCACCACCGCGTACTCGGTGGTCATCACCGAGCCGGCGGTGTCTTCTTCATACGCCGCGAGGCGCGCGATGTCCTGCCGCTCCGCCTGGGCGATCAGCGGCAGCAGGCCGTCGGCCACTTCATCGGGCAGCTCCTTGATCAGATCGGCGCGGACGTCCGGGGCCATGCGCTCGATCACTTTTGCCATGTGACCGTGCGGGATGACATCGACCAGGGCGCGCTGGATGGCAAGATCCAGGTGCTCCACAACATCTGCGGCGTCCTGCTCATCAAGGTCAGACAGGCACGCTACGATCTCGCGAAGCTCCCGGTCCTCCAGGAAGTCCGCCACTTCCGACGGATGAAGATCATGGCTCTTCAGCAGCTCAGCGGCCGCCCGCGGCGACGTCGGTTCCATAATATCTCCTTTGCCACGCGCAGCAACTGCACGAGGGCCTTCGGCCGGGCATGATTATAGTCGCCGGCGAAGAGAAAATCAACGAAGTACGGCAGAGGAGTGTGCAATTGTGCAGCATGCTTTAGTGCCCGACGTTTCAACGCTGGGGCCCAGCTTCCTGCAAACAGTTCCCCCCCCCCAAAAAACCTTTACATACCCCGCCCCCGGAACATTCCAAAGAAAACCTTGACTTCGGCAACTTTTTGTGGCATAATACTAACAGATACACATTGAGACCCGGTCTCAACTAGGACCGGGCCAAAAGGACTTCCAACATGGCGTGCCGCAATCAAGACACCTCCGGCAACGACACCGCCGCCCCCCCCACCATCGCGCTCGTCGGAAATCCCAACGTCGGCAAGAGCATCATCTTCTCGCTGCTGACCGGCAGATACGTTGTCGTATCGAACTACCCCGGCACGACCGTCGAGGTGAGCAGCGGCGCCGCCCGGGTGGCAGGGGAGCGCGTTGAAGTCGTCGACACACCCGGCGTCAACAGCCTCATCCCCCGGTCGGAGGATGAAGAAGTGGCGCGGGCGATCCTCCTCGACCGCCGCCCACGCGCCGTGATGCAGGTGCTCGACGCCAAGAACCTCCGGCGCGGCCTCCTGATCACCACGCAACTCGCAGAGATGGGCATGCCCGCGCTGCTCGCACTCAACATGTGGGACGAAGCGATGGATCGCGGCATCGATATCGACGGCGACCGGCTCGCGCGCGCGCTCGGCGTGCCGGTGGTCAAGACCGTGGCCACGCAAAAGAAGGGCATCGGAAAGCTCGCATCATCGGTGGCCGATGCCGCCGCTCCGACGGTGCGGATCGACTACGGCCCCGCGATCGAGGAAGCGATAGCCAAGCTCGAGCCGCTCCTGCCCGAGCTTCCTCTCGACAAGCGCGCCATGGCGCTCATGCTGCTGGCGGGCGACCCCGGCCTCGAGGAAAGAGTGGAGTCGGAAATCCAGGACCAACGGGCCGGCACCGAAAGCACACCGATAGCACCGCACCGGCAGGGGAGGGGCCGCCGTCGCCGGTGGCGAGGAGGGCGGGACGCCGACACGGGCCGCGAAGACCCGACCCGGCACGGTCCCGGCCACTACACACGCGATGCGATTGGCGCCGTTTGCAGCGAACTCCAGAGCAAATTCTCCGAGCCGGTGAGCTACGTCATCAGCAAGAAACGCGCGGCGCACGTCGATGGCATCGTCGCCGACGTCATGACCATGCACCGGCCGAGCGAATCCACACGATTGTCGCGCGCGGCTTTTTTCTATCTCGTCGCGCCCGTGCTGAGCCTGATTGTCTGTTATCTTTCCGCTTCCATTCTTGTCGGGATCATGAATAAGTTTTACGGGCTCGGCGCCAATGCAGGCGCTGTTACATGGTGGCTGGCGGCGCTCGGAGCCGTGTGTTATCTTGTTGCTGTTTTCCGCTGGGAAAAACACGCCAACAGCATAAGCGCCCTCGTCAGCCGGATCGTGATGCACCCGGTCCTGGCGTTTCCCGTGTTGGCGGCGGCGTTGTGGATCGTCTACAAGCTGGTCGGCGAGTTCGGCGCGGGGCAATGCGTCGACTTCATCGAAAACAGAATCTTCGGCAACACCATCGAGCCCGCGGAAGGGTTCGGCCTGGTCGACCTCAACATGTTCTTCCCCGGAATCTACTACTACCTTGCCGAGATAGCTGACGAGTTCGGCCTGCTCGGCCCCAAGATACCATTCGCCGGAATCAACTACTACCTGGCGCAGCTCGCCGACCTCGTAGTCTCGCGCGACGACCTCATCTACCAGTTGCTGCTCGACGAACAAGCCGGCCTCATCAGCATTGCAATTACCTACTCCTTCGCCATTGTGCTGCCGGTCGTCGGGTTCTTCTTCTTTGCATTTGCGCTGATGGAAGACAGCGGCTACCTCCCTCGCCTGGCGGTGATGGTCGACTGGCTATTCAAGAAGATCGGCCTCAACGGCAAGGCGGTTCTGCCGATGGTGCTCGGGCTTGGCTGCGGCGCTATGGCAACGCTCACCACGCGCATCCTCGGGTCGCGCCGCGAGCGCGTGATCGCAACGTTCCTGCTGGCGCTCGCCATCCCCTGCTCGGCGCAACTCGGCATCATATCCCTCGTTCTGGCCGACATCGGCGGAGGCGGAGCGTTTGCCATCTACGTGTTCGTCATCATCAGCCAGTTCCTGCTGGTCGGCTACCTCGCTTCGAAGGTGCTGAAAGGTCGCAAAGCCGAATTCCTCCTCGAGGTGCCGCCGATGAGAATGCCGCGCCTCAAGAACGTGGTAGTCAAAACGCTCTTCAGAATCACATGGTTCATGAAAGAAGCCGTGCCCCTGTTCATGCTGGGCACTTTGGCCCTTTTCATTCTGACGCGAGTCGGATATAATGAAGAGACCAGGCCGATGGGCCTGTTGACGTACGTCGAGAGGCTCGGCGCCCCGATAACAACCCACTGGCTCGGTCTGCCCGATTCTCTCGAAGCAAAGCACGACCACGCAGTAGCGGGTACAGAATCGGACAACCAGATCCAGCCGCAAACCGACGGCGGGCGCCGCAGCACAATGGAAGCCTTCATCATGGGCTTTCTTCGTCGCGACTACGCGACCCTGTCGATTCGGACAAACTTCAAGAGCGGCTTTTACTCGTCGCGCCAGGCGCTCGTGGCACTGGTCGTCATAACACTATTCGTCCCGTGCCTCGCAAGCCTCTTTGTGATAGTCAAGGAACGCGGCGCCGCCACCGCAGCCATCATAGTGTGCTTCATCGTCCCGTATGCCTTCTTTGTGGGCGGGGTGCTGGACAAGCTCCTGAGGCTCATGAATTTCGGTTCGTAGGATTATTAACTGCCGATGAAACCCATGATTCAGCGATGGACAACCCGGAGGCCTAATCGCATGAAAGAAGTTGCAACGATCGTCGATTTCACTGAAACCGGCAAGGCCGTAGTCGAGCTTGAAGGAACGGCCGGCGGCTGCGACGCCTGCCCGTCGGACGGCATCTGCGCCCAGACCGGCGGCAAGCGGCGGATGACGCTCGATGTCATACCCGGCATCGCACGCGGCACACAGGTGCTCGTCGAAGTAGGCTATCGGTCGCTCCTCAAGATGCCGGCGCTCGCATACGTGATGATCGCCGCGTTCGTGGCCGGCACTATACTCGGCCAGATCATATTCAAGGCCATCCTTGGCGTGTCCGACTCCGACGTCATCAGCATCCTCGCGGGCCTGATCGCGGCCGCCGGCGGCATCGTTGCGCTCAGCGTCATCGAGAACCGCCGCAAGAACGAGCAGTTCGAACCGCGAATCATCGGAATTGTTTTCAAAGAAAAGAAAGGCGTCGGCCCCATTCTGAGCCAATGAGCGCAGAACAACCGCCCGGCCGAGCGCTTCAGGACCAAACCATGAACGACAAAATTGACGAGATACTCGAATTGTTGTACATAACCGATGAGCGCGGCGGCTCCCTTGCGGAAGCCGGCATCTGGCCCGAGGCCCGGAACCTGCTCAACTCGATGGCGGCCGACGGCCTGGTGGAAATCGGCGACGACGGGCCGCTGGCCATGACCAATGCCGGCCGCGCGCGCGCCGAGCAAATCATCCGGCTACACCGCCTCGCCGAGCGGCTCCTCGAGGACGTCCTCGAGCTCAGCCCATCGGTCGCCGAAGAAGGTGCATGTCAGTTCGAGCACTGCCTGAGCACGGACGTGGCCGACAGCATCTGCACATTGCTGGGCCATCCCACCACCTGCCCGCACGGCAGGCCCATTCCCCGGGGAGAATGCTGCCGGCGCGAAAAGCGCGGAGTTGAGCCCGTGGTTGTGCCGCTCAGCGAGCTCGAGTCCGGCAAGGACGCCCGCGTGCTATACATCGGCACAAAGCATCACGACCGCCTCGACCGCCTCACATCGATGGGTGTGCTGCCCGGCGCCGAGCTGCGCCTCCACCAGCGCCGGCCCACGTTTGTAATACAGCTCGGCGAGACCACACTGGCGCTCGATCAATCCATCGCACAAGACATCTTCGTACGCCGCAAGGCCGACCGGGCAAAGAAGGCCATGGGACAATAGGACCGTAAGACCATGGGCCTTTCGGACTTTTCCGGAGGAGCTTCTGTGTGCCGGCGCCCTGTAAGCGCCAAAGGCATTAACTCCTAAGAGCTTCGGTCCGCGTGGGGGCGCCTGCTCTGCGAGTAGGTCGGCGGCCGGAGTGAGAGGGTTGGGGCCGGCGGTACTCGCTACCGAACTTTGCCTCCTGCCGCACAAGCCGGCAGGGGGCGCACCACCACCATAACGCCCATCAATTCATTCATGGGCACAACACAAGAAGCCGTCCGCGCTGAAGTCCGACAGTCCCATGGTCTCATAGTCCGGCAGTTTCGCTGCTTGCTATTCCTCCAACTGCATCACACCCCAGTTGGCGGGCCTGAGCTGGGCTTCGGACGGGATGTCGGCGACGATCTGGGTGTCGCGGTTTTCCCAATACGCGCGGACGGCTGTGCCAGTTCCTTTGGAGTCGCTGAATAGCACGCCAAAATCGATCCTGCCTTCGGCCCCGGCGACGGGCCCGATGCCGATGAGCTTCCACGGGATGGCGGCCTCGATGATGTAGCCGCTGGGGCCGCGCTTGATGACGGCCCTCACTTCCGGCGCGAGGCGGACTTCGTCCATCCTCACTGCGTTGGCGCGCCCGGCGCCTTCGAAGGCGTCGAACACAAACGGTTTCTTGCTTTTCGATACCGGCCGATACAGAACGGCCGCCGGCTTGCCGCCAAGCTCGGTAATCAGCAGGCGGAAGTCTCCGGCCCGCACGTCGGCTTTGTCGAGGTCCTTGCCGGGTGCGCGGAACATCACGTCGACGGCATCGCCGCCCTTGAAGGCAAGCTCCCGCCGCTCGGCGTTGTTGACCATCGGATTGTTGTCGCGCACCTCCCACGCCACGTAGAGGTTGTCTTGATCGTATGCGGTCAGGATTTCGGCGCTGCGGTCGTCGTCGACCTTGATGCGCAGGGCGTCGTCGCGGTTCCATCCCTGGAGCGTTCCGTCGATGCTCATCGGCCGCGCGGTGCGCGTCATGCGGGCGATGCCGCGGGTTTTGCCGCCGCTGAGTCGGAAGTGGCGGATGTCGATCGCACGGGCAAGATGCTCGGGCTCGATTTCGGCCTCGCCGCTGATGCGCCTGAGCGAATCCAGCCCGGTGATCTCGAAGACGCGGCAGTCGGTGAAGCCGCTGGTGAGCAGGTAGCGGTCGCCGACGGTGCGCGTGAAGAAGCCGTGGAACGATTCCTGGCCGGGTGTCATGTTGTTGGCTGGAAAGCCCGGCTCGGGTTCCTCGGGCCAGGGATCGTAGTTGGTGCGGCCGTCGGCGAAGAGCTGGTCGATGTATAGCATGTCGTCGGTGAAAAGGTAGCGCTGGCCGAAATCGGATACCCAGCAGACGACTTCGCCGGGCAGCTCGGGCACGTTTGCGACGCCGTGCGCCTGGAATGGGTATATCACCACGCCGGGCTCCGGCAGGCGGTAGGTCCAGCGGCGGGTGTTTAGCCCTCGGAACCAGAACGTGCGCCTGGCGGCGCCGGCCGGCTGTGTTTTGCGCATCTCGGAGAAGTACTCGCCGCGGTCGCCGGCGCAGCCGGAGTTATATGTTCCATCGCGCAGTCCGATGCCATTCATGCATTCGCCGGCCATTTCCTCGAACTTCGTGAAATCGTAGACCGGCGTTCCGCCGGGCGTGATGCGCTCGAGGCGCAGCCGTAGGCCGGGCGTGTCCACACGGCGCGAGAAGTAGAGATCGAGATTCTGTGACGGGCGCATGCCCCAGTAATCGTTGCCGCCCCAGTTGTCTTCCCCGCCGCGCACGACCTCGTTCTTCTGGATCAGGCAATCGTCGTTCAGGTCCATCCAGGCGATCTTGTTTGTCGTATCGATGTAAACGCAGAGCGCCCAGCGTCCGTCTTCGCGCTGCCGGTAGATGTGGCGCGCCCCGCGGCACTTGTGTATGTACGCGCGGCCGCGATGCGCCATCATGTGTTCGGTGATGTTGCCGTTCCCGGTTTCGTCGGGGCTGCCGATCTCCTCGAGGCCAAACTCGGCGGCATTGGCAGGAAGGATCATGCCGATCTGCACGAGCTTCCACGTCTGCTTGTCGATGTCGATCTCGAACTGCATGCCCTGGTAGAAGGCCATCGTCGGATCGAGCGGATTGATGATCCCGCCTCCTCCGTAGCCGGTGTCGCCGATGAAATCGCGCTGCCAGGTGCCGTCTTTCCATACGCTGGTGCGCTTGGGCCTGTAGCTGTTTTCGACGACCCACAATTCGCCTTTGGTGTCGACTGCGAGGCCGTTCGGATTGAGGAAGCCTTCCTTCGGATCGTACCATCCGTTTTGGGCGCGGCCGCCCTTGTTGCCGATGGTGCCGATGCGCTTGCCGCTGCGCGTTAAGACGTGCACGCGATGATCGGGCGCGCCCATCGCAACGTAGATGCGATCCCCGGCGGAGGTGACGTCGCGCGCGGAGGAGAAGTCTTCGGTGTTGAGTGTGCGGATGTTGGCTGCGGCGACAAGATCAAGCTCGAGCAGACCCTTGTTCGAGGTGACGAGCAGCTTGTCGTTGCCGGTCGCAAAGAGCTGGGCGGCGCCGGGCACCTGGTATTCTCGCAGTTGCTTGAATGTGTTGCGGTCGAAACTTCGGACGACGCTCTTGCCGGCAACGGAGAGATACAGGCCGGTCTTGTCGGCCGCGAATCCTGCCACCTGCTCGTTTTGTGCGACGAGCGCCAGCCTCCGCGTAGGCTTAGCGTCCGGGCCGGTGATGTCGATCCACTCTCCCGTATCGGCCTTAAACCGCATCACGCCGACGGGTGCGATGCCGATCCAGTTGGCCGTTCGGCCGCGCGTGCAGGCGTATACCATGCCGTCGGCGTATGCGAGTCGGCTGGACTCGGGGTCTTTGAGCGACCAGAGCTTGTTGCCGTTTTCGTCGACGGCAAGGGCTGCAAATCCCGCCTCGACGCCGTTGCCGCAGAGGTACACTCGGCCGCCACCGGACGCTGCGGCCCTGAGGTGGCCGTGGTCGGGCCCCCAGGCGCCTGTGCCTTTCGAGTTGAGCCATGGGCGAACCTGGTTGGGCTGGTAGAAGCTCATCTTCCATTGCACGTCGATCTTGTCGCGGTAGATGCCGGTCCACCGATACCGCCCGGCGGGCAGCAGCTCGTCGCGGTCGGTGAGGCCGGACCAGTGAACGGTGTGCGTGCCCTTGGCAAGCTCGATGCCGCCCAGGAGGCTCTTGACGCGGTTGCCTGCCGGGTCTTCGATGGCGATTGTAACGTGGCTGTCGCGCGGGAGTGAGAAGGTGATGGGGACGAGCGCCTTGGGCTCGGCTTTCGTGGCGAGCTGCCAGGCGGGCGCCGGGAGGGTGATGTTGTTTTTCTCCTCGAGGATCAGCTTGCCCCAGTTGCCGACCGACGTCCAGAAGAAGTCGGTGGTCTTGGCGCCGTCGGATAGGTTGTCGGTAACGCGGCTTCGCGGCCAGCCGTCGGCGGTAACTCCGCCCCAGAACAGCTCGAGGCCCAGGCGGAGGTCGGCGCCCTTGGGCGGGGTCTTGCCGTCGAGCGTCATGACGCCCCATGGGATCATCATCTCCTGCACGTATCCGCGCCCGTCGTCATCCATGCGGAACGCCTGCCGGGCGCCGAGCTTGGCGGGATTCTCGGGGCGGTCTACGGCGGGCTGTCCGGGATTGCCGCCCAGGCGACCATACTGGATGTACATCGCCGGCTCTTTTCGGGCCGTGTAGTACCAGGCGTCGATGTGCGACACGAAGCCTTCCATGTTGCAACGAAGCTGAACGGCGTCGGACCGCCACCCGTTGCCGCGCATTGTCACGGGGTCAATCTTGTTCACCATCGGCGTAGGGTCGCGAAAAGCAAACGAGAGGTATAGGTTGTCGTCGTCGTACATCGCGGCCACGCGGCAGCTTTCGACGTCGAGCAGGTCGGGCACGTCCTTGCAGCAGATGATGGCGCCCGAGGTGTCCCATTCGTCGAGCTTGCCATCGACAACGACTTTCGCGGGTGCGGGCACGGCATGCAATCCGCGATTGACGGCCCGGCCCGCCATGGCCGGGGCAGCGGCGGCCAGCACAATTGCAACGAGCGCGAGCTGCAGATAAAGAGGGCTCATTTGTCGAACTCCTTTCAAGCGGTTGGGAAAGATGCGGCGTCCGTATCCCGGCGGATGTCACCGGGGCGCGCCACGCTTGCGGCATGATTCTACAGAGTATCGCGTGCGTGTCAAGGGGAGATTTGAGATAGGGGGGGGGGAGGCGAAGCTTCGCGGGATTGCTATGTGAGAACGCCGCACGAAAGGGAAGTAAACTGGGCTGTGAGGCTGTTAACCAAATTGGTTAACATGTGCCGCATGTTAACCATATAGGTTAACACTCGCCTGCGGCCGGGGGATTCTTTTTATGCGGCGGCGTAGTGCAAAAGCATCGCTCCACTGGAATGAATCCAGTGGTGGCGAAAAGCAGGTCCGCTGGAAGCCAAGTCGGCCCGCAATGGCATTTCATGATTACGCGTACTCTTGCAAGGAAGCACTAGAATATCAGCATCCCCAGCAGGCCGAATGCAATGACGGCGAATGCGGGGTGGATTTTTTCTTGTTTCCATACGAAGAGCGCAAATGCGGCAACGACTATGATCAATTGGGCGGCCATGATGGTCGGGGAAGAATCGGTGTCGAGCCGGCTCTTGCCGATGGTATAGACCGCATAGATGACCAGGCCGAGCGCGCCGGGGCGCAGGGCGTGGCGGATGCGGCTCACGATGTCGCGTTCGGAGTGTTTGGCCAGTAGCATCGTGAGCGCGGCTATGAGCGCTGCAGGCGGCGTGAGTATTCCGATCACACACACTGCGGCGCCCGGCAGACCGGCCACGGCAAAGCCTGATAGCGCCGATGCGTTGACCGCCACCGGGCCGGGCACCATTGTGGCCATCGCTATGCAGTCGCCGACCTCCTTTTCGGTCAGAAGCTCATGGGCGGTCACCAGCTCGTGATGCATCAGGCCGAAGCTTGCGGCGCCGCCGCCGAAGCCGGCCACGCCGACGGTTAGAAAGGCAAGGTAAAGCTTGAGAAGCAGCGGCATCGGGCTACCTCACGTCGATCAGTGATGCAATGATCGTAACGCACAGCAGTGCGACAATCGGATGAACCGAGAAGAAACCAACGGCAATCACGAGCGAAGCTGACAGGACCACGGCAACAGGCCCCGAGAGAATCCGCTTGCCGAGCATGAAGGCTGCGAATGCTATGAGGCCTACGACGGCCGAGCCGGCTCCCTTGAGAAAAGCGGCGGCCAGGGGATGAGCGGCGTATCGTTGGAAAACCGACGCGACCATGATCACCAGCAGCAGCGAGGGCAACACGATCCCGCACAGGCCGGAGATCGCACCCAGGACCCCGGCGCAGCGGTGGCCCAATATCATCGAGAACGTCGCCGCAAGCGGCCCGGGTATCGAGAGCGCGGTGGTGACCACCTCGAGGAATTCTTCTTCGGTGAACCATCGGCGCCGCTGCACGCACTCACGGCGGAAGGACGGTATCATTGCCACGCCGCCGCCGAAGGTGAGCAGGCCTACCCTGAACTGCGTGGCGAATATCGACAGGCACAGCCCGAGCGTTGTGCCGCGCAGCGCGCCGCGCGGGTCTCGACGAGGGCTTTCACTTTTCGGGCCCCAGGGCAATTTCAAATTCTCCGTCCACTTCAAATGCACACACCGAGCTAACGGCGTTGGTCATCGTTCCGAACACGCCGAACTCCATGATGTAGTTGCAGGCTTCATCGGCGTTCTGCGCTTCGAAACTCTCGGTTTGCGACGGGACAACGTCGTTGGTCTCGTAAGTTGCAACGTAGAAGGCGTTGCCCGGCTCGAGCGGCAGTCGCCGCACGTTGAGGCCGTCGTGCCGCACAATCCCCAGCCAGCCGGTGCGGGTCTCGAGGTCCACGGCCGAGGCGATGCGCGGCGTGTTGTAATCGTCTTTCTCGTAATCGAGCGCCATCATCGACACGATCATTGCGTCGCGGATGCTCATGCCCGAGGCGATCTTCTCGGCGATGGGATCGGTCTGCGAGCCGTTGGTGGCCACGGCCACGCTGCCAACGATCTTGAGGCAGTTGTATGCGATGTAAGGGTTCTTGTGGATGTCTGTTTCGTGGCCTTCCCTGGGCACGATCGAGGCTGCGTTTTCGCGGACGATTGACTTGCGGTTGGGAAACGACCTCGACGACACGCGATAGATGGCCGCGAGCTTCCCTTTCGGGTTCATCCCGACGGCAACGATTCTTCCTACGTACATGACTTCTCCTTAAGGATGGCGACTGCGGTCGGTCATAAGTGCTTCTTATCATAAACAATGCAGGTGCAAAATGCAAAACGGAAAACCGGAAAACAGATTGCCGGAGGGAGGGGAATGCCATCAGAAAGGGCACGAAGATCAAGCAGCAGGTGATGGGCCGGGCGCCCCCAATGTAGGATAATCTTACAGAAATGCGCCTTGTCGCGAGCGCGGATTGTTACATAAGTGGAAGACCCGCAGGTTGGGTTGGTCCGAAAAACCACGGAAGGCATGACGTTTGGAAGGAGACAAACAATGGAAAGGGACACTGAAGAGAAGAAGCTCGGACCGGAGCAGTTCGAGCATGAGGGCGTGCCACTTGTAGGAGTCGACACCGCAAAGGCTCTCTACCAGACCGGCCAGGACGTCGAGTTTGTTTGCGTGCTGACTGAGGAGTTCTTCAAGAACAAGGTGATCGAGGGATCGCACTGGATTCCGTTGGACAAGATCGACACCGAGTTCGAGCTGAAGATTCCCGACAAGGACACGTTGATCATCACCTATTGCGCAGGCTATCATTGCCCGCAGAGCCTCGAAGCAACCAGGAAGCTGAGGTCGATGGGCTACAGGCACGTGCTTGATTTCAAGGGCGGCATCGAAGAGTGGGAGCAGCACAGCCTGCCCATGGAGACCCTCGAGCGAGAGAGGACCCAACATTGACCGACGACGGGCGACATACTGATGCCGCACGAGGACCTCATGGCTCCACTCGGCAGACAAGGCAGGGGCGGAGCCTGGCATTTTGTTTCGGACGCATAGACGCTCAAGGAAATGGGCTACAACCACGTGCTCGACTACAAGGGCGGCATCGAAGAGTGTGAGAAGAACGGAATGCCCATTCAGCGCAAGGAGAAATCCCGGGCCGCCTGAACGACAGCGCAGTAACATTCGAACAACAACACGAAATCGCGGGACCCTGCAAACGATGGAAAAAGGGTCCCGCGTTTTTTTTTGGTAACGTCCCAAAAGTGGTTGCGCGTCGGACCATGATACAGCCCCAGCGTTGAAACGCTGGGCTACCTTCAGCCG
>JABMSA010000010.1 GCA_013202185.1 Planctomycetota bacterium | reverse complement strand
CGCAGCTCGATCGCAGCACTCAATGGCGTTCGCGATGTGATGGAGAGCTACGTGGGCTGGCCCAAGGACTCCGTGGCGCTGCGACACCTCAAGAAGAAAGTGGTATTCGGCAAGGAAGCGCTCGATAACCGCCTGTCGGTGGACCTCTTCCGTCCTCTCGAGAAAGGCGTGCTCAAGCATACCCTCGAAAGAGATGTAACTAGCGAAGCAACCCAAGAGACAATGAGCAACGAGCGCGCCGCCCGCGAGCTGATCCACCACCTCGTGCAGATGGCAAGGCCCGAGCGCGACCAGAGAGTGTACGGCGTAATGGGCGTTCCGGCGCAGGCAAGCATCAAGAGCAAGCAGGCTCTCATCGAGGCCGCAAAGGACAGCATGGACGCCGTGATGCTCGTGTCGCAGCCATTTGCCGTCGCTTACGGCCAGAACCTGCTCGACGGCAGCATGATCATCGACA
The DNA here is from genome assembly GCA_013202185.1 of Planctomycetota bacterium. GTDB lineage: Bacteria > Planctomycetota > PUPC01 > JABMSA01 > JABMSA01 > JABMSA01. The sequence continues at coordinate 8,461 of JABMSA010000010.1, read as the reverse complement.
TCGGCGCCGGCACCGTCGACATCTGCCGCATGCACGGCACGGTGCCCGAGGAAGCCGACCAGATAAGCCTCACCACGGCGGGCGACGAGATCGACCGCAAGTTCGAAGAACTGCTTCGCGAACGCTACCCCGACGCGCAGTTCACCATCAACATGCTCAAGAAGATAAAAGAGCGCCACGCCTTTGTCGCGGGGCAGGTGGAAAAGGTAACGGCAACCTTCCCCTGCGACGGCCGCCCAACCGAATACGACGTGACCGAAATGCTCAAGGAGGCATCCGAGAGCATCATCGGAGGCATCAGCACGGCCGTGCACACGCTCGTCGCCAGCTTCGACCCCGAGTTCCAGGACAGGCTGAAGTCCAACATCCTCCTCTCAGGCGGCGGCAGCCAGATCGTGGGCCTCGCCAGCCGCCTGCAGGACGCCCTCAAGGATCTGGGCGACCCGGTGGTAAGCACCGTAGAACAGCCGCTTTACGCCGGCGTCGACGGCGCACTCAAACTTGCCACCGACATGCCCGACGAATACTGGCAGAAGCTTGCGTAAGCGGAAGATGTTTGTGATTGGTCGCGTATCGGGGAATACGGCGACAAGGCGTTCCCACGCCTCTTAAAGTCGGACCGCTCTAATTGTGAGTCACAGCGACCGGTACCAACAATAATGTGTGAAGAAGTTCCGCCCACGGAACACACGGAACGGGAATTAAAGCCGCGCCACGTAATGCGGGCATGGCGAGGTGTGACGGTTGCGAAGTATTGCCTTCCGCAAAGGGCAATTCTCCCGTCGGCTGTGTGGTGGTCTGTTAAATTCGACCGAAGCCTCTTGTGAAAGGAGCCAACTAACCGATTTCTTTTTTCAGTCCCTCTTAGTATGTACCCTTCTCCAGGTACGTACTGTACTGTACTAACATGTAAGACTCACAGAGAAGGAACAGCACAATGCCCGGGATGTCGTTTGACGAACGGATAGAGGCGCTTCGAAAAACGAAGCTCGAACACACCGCGGCCAAGCGCGGGGGGGGCCCGAGAGACGGCGATGACCACGGCGTCGTGCCGCTGCCGGCAAACTTCACCTTCACGCCGGAAGAAGATCCCGACATGTTCGGATTCAAGGGTGGGCGCATGTGCGGCCGCAATTACCGCCGCCTGCTCGAGTGCCATCCCACCTACATCGATCCGATGTCGTCGCTCGCCTGCGCGTGGATGACAACCCTAGGCAGCTACCGTTGCCCGCACTGGAATCCCGACCACCCCTACACCCATCTCATGCCGGAACAGAAGAAGTACAACATAGTCCACGGCATCGGCGGCGGGCAGCATTTCGGCCCCGACATGCTCATCGGCTTCGAGCTCGGCTGGGGCGGCATGCTGGAGAAGGTGCGGACCTATCGAGATAAGAACGCACCGCACGGCGCCGAAATGTACGCCGGCTGGGAAGACGTGATCCTGGGTATCCAGAACTGGGTCGGCCGCAACGCCGAAGCCGCGCGCCGGGCCGCGCTCACCGAAGAACGCCCCGACCTCCGCGAGGACCTCGAGACAATGGCCGAAATGTGCGAGCGCCTCGTCACCGAGCCGCCGCGCACTTTCCGCGACGCCTGCCAGTGGATCACCTTCTTCATGTGCGCCGCACGAATTCACAACGGCAGCGGCGCGCTCGGCCAGCTCGACGAACTCCTCAGGCCCTATTACGAACGCGACACGGCCGCCGGCATCCTCGACGACGAAGAGGCGATCTTTCACATCGCCTGCATGCTGATCAAAGACACCCACTACTCGCAGCTCGGCGGGCCAGCCCCCGACGGGGCCGACCTCACGTCGCGCGTCTCGTTCCTCATACTCGAGGCAATTCACCGCATGGGCATACCCGCCAACATCGCCATCAGGCTGCACGACGGCCTCGACCCCAAGCTATACGAACTGGGAGTGAAATACCTCTTCGAAGACAACACCAACTCGCCGCTCTTCGTGGGCGACAAGGGCCTCACCGAAGGCTTCGTGCGAAACGGCTACCCCATCGAACTCGCCCGCCGGCGGGTAAAGGTAGGCTGCCACTGGTGCGCGATACCCGGCCGCGAATACACACTCAACGACATCGTCAAGATCAACTTCGCCAAGGTATTTGACGTGGCGCTCCGCGACATGACCGGCGACGAGTCGGTCGAAAACACCACCGAAGAACTGTGGCGGCGATTCGAAGACCGCCTGAGGCGCGCCATTGAGGTAACGGCCGAAGGCATTGATTTTCACATGCAGCACATGTACAAAACATACCCCGAACTCGTGCTCGATCTCTTCTGCCACGGCACGATCGAACAGGGCCTCGACATCACGCAGAAGGGCGCGGTCGAGTATTACAACATGTGCATGGACGGCTCGGGCCTCGCGACCACTGCCGACTCCTTCGCAGCCCTCGAGCAGCGCATCGAGCAGGAAAAGCGCCTCACGTGGAATGAATTGATGCAGCACCTCGACAACGACTTCGCCGATGCCGAAGACGTGCGCTTGATCATGAAGTCGATCCCCCGTTACGGAAGCGGCGGCTCGCGGGCCGACGACTACGCCCTGAAGATCTCGCGAACGTTCACAAAGTTGGTGAAAGAAAAGCCCACGCCCGACGGATTCAACCTGGTCCCCGGGCTTTTCTCGTGGGCGAGCACGGTCCAGATGGGCCGGAAGGTCGGCGCCACGCCCAACGGCCGGCACGCCGGCGCACCGATCTCACACGGCGCGAACCCCGATCCCGGTTTTGTGAAGGATGGCCCCCAGACCGCCGCAGCCCTTGCCGTGGCCGCCGTGCAGCCCGGCTACGGAAATTCGGCGCCGCTCCAGCTCGATCTCGATTTCTCACTCGGCCGCACCGCCGAGAACCGCGCAAAAGTAGCCGCGCTCATGAAAACGCACTTCGATCTCGGCGGCACGCAGATCAACATCAACATCCTCGACAAGAAACAACTGCTCGACGCCGAAAAACACCCCGAGAAATACCCCGACCTGATGGCGCGCGTCACCGGCTTCAGCGCATACTTCTCGCTTTTGTCTCCGGCGTTCCGGCGATGGGTGATCGAGCGCATCTACGAGGTCTGAGCGCCGGCCGTTGCCACTGAAACACGCCCGCGTCGATAACAAGCATCCTCGTGCGCAACAGCCACCCTTGGTCCCACCATTCGATTAGCTCCTGTTTGTCAAGAAGAAGCCTGAAGTATCGGAGGTGCGGATTTTGGTGGTTGGACCTCTCTTTGCTGATTTCAACCACGGAGTGCACGGAGAAGGGAGGTGCGATAGGAGCCCGAGGCAAAGAGCCGGCCCTATTCGTTGGGAGGTCTGTGAGGTGACTGCCACGGAAAAAGGTCAACTTCTCCGTGAGCTTTGACATAGGCCTGCAGTTCTTCTTGATTCAGTGCGTACCATTCGTCGTAGGGGTAGCGACGATAGAATTCGGCAATGCGTTCTCTGAAGTGGGCCCAGGCTGTATCGTTCAGCCGCCCGCTCCTTAAGCGTCGGGAGTCCTCGAGATCACGGCGTGCAATCCGCAGTGAGACAGTGAAATCAACACCCATCTTGTGATCAAATCCGATCTGCGGATCAGGGGGAAGGTAGAACCATTTCTGATTGATCCGGGCGTGTTGTGTGATGATGCCGGCCCACTTTCCAGGAGCAGTTGTGTCTTTGCATTTGCCCTCGACATCTTGGAAAGCTCTGATCTCGCAGAGAGTTACATCTCCTGCTCTGGACGCATCGCAATCCTGAGAAATAACGATGGCCACTACTGGCCGCGCGCCAACAACAGCGTTGATGGGATCGCCGGTCTTGGCGATTTCGTCCCATGATACCAGCTCTGTTCGGTAGCCTTGAGTGACGGCCATAACTTGATTCAAGGAGATCTCCAGCTTTGGCACTCCTGCAAAGATGTCGCCTTGTCGGATGGGCGCATCGTTCGCTGGAAACTCGTAGATCATTCTTCTTCCTCCCACGGTGCGTGAATCTCGGCCTCCTTGGACACAATACGCAGCCGCTCCTTTTCAGCATCGTTGAGGATCCGCTGGGCAATCCTGCACGCTTCTGCCATAGATATGCGCCGCCTTCTTGGCAGTGCCTCGACAGGAAGAACACTAGATGTCTCTTCCTGGCCATCTGATGATAGCGAACACTCAATTGGCACAGTCACTGCTATTGTTTCCGGCCCTATAACGGGCCTCCATCGCCATGGGCCAAGGTGTTCGACGTCTTCCAGATCTTCGACTACATCCCCAGATATTGTGGAAGAGGTGGACCACTCACTCACCTCGGAATCTCCTTTCCAATTCCCCCTCGATTATCTTAAAGAAGCAGTCATGCGTGACACCATGAGCAGAATCAAGCCAAGCTGAAAACTGCGACGGCATCTCGGGCACGTCGTCGTCAGTGGATTGGACAACAGTCTCCCACAAAACCACTGATTCTCCCTGCCTTTGGCCTGTGGCGAAGCGCAGATGCAGCACACCCCGGGGCTGCTTGCATGCGAAGTCCATTCGCCAGTTCAGGCGCAATGGCTGTGACTTGATCCCATTATTGGCGAACAAGGTGCCGGGCAATGCAAGAGACACCTTCATCTTATCCTTAAGGAAGGCAGAAACGTCATGGTTCATATAATCGAACTCAACAGCGTCAATGTACCTGAGCACGAGACTCTCAATCTTGAGTTCACCGGGCTTTGCGTAGGCATCAAAAAGCTTTCCCAAAATGGCGATGCTCCGAACACGGAAATCGTCCCAAGTGTACTTTTGTGTTTCGTTGAGGGTTAGTATTCCGGGGCCTACCTGAATGAGCGGCCAGTCAGCCTGTGCCGAACGGAATCTGTGCTGCACGACTTGCGACATTACTTCATCGGGCATGGTCGCGGAGGGAAGTGGCTCGTGCTCAGGATACTCATCACACAACCTGTCATAAAGACTTCCGACAAGGAGCTTGTAATGAGGGTCAATCCTGACATTATCAGCCGACACCTGTAATGCCCATTTCACTTCAAGAATTGCTTCTACCAGCGGCTTGTTCTTGAGGTCCTGCCTGGCCATTGGGGCCTCCTTTCAGGCTTGCCAACCGGTCTTATGTGACGCGAGATCATCGCTGCAATCTTGCAACAGGATCCCCACTGTATTATTTTCGGCACTACGATGTACTACATGTTAGCACTTTTGCCCCTGCAAATTCACGATATTTCCCCAAGGTCCGGCGTGCGGATGCGCAACAATTTCGTGGGCGCCGGCCGCAGGGCGGGCGGGAACGATCCGGTTAGCCGGACAATCTTCTTCACCTGCCGGGCAAGCCGCTCGGGGCCGACCGGAGACGGGAAGGTGGGGCTGCCGGCGCCCACAAAGCAATTACACACCCCGGCGATTCGCATCAACCATGATAATATTTTGAACATCACACACTTATCTGTAAAATGCATGAACTACAATGCCGTGAAATGAAACATGCGCCGCACATAACACAAGGAGAAGTGAAAATGAATAAATGGCAGCGAATCGAAAAGGTGCTCGAGGGCGGCAAGCCCGACCGCACGCCCGTGAGCCTGTGGAGGCATTTCTTCCGCGAAGAACGCACGGCGAAGGGCCTCGCAGGCGCGATGCTCGAGTTTCAGAAGAAATTCGATTGGGATTTCATGAAGGTCAATCCACGCGCCGTTTATCACGCCGAAGCCTGGGGCAACCGCTATACGTTCGGCACCGACGACCACGCGAAGCCCTCGCTCGAGCACAGCGCAGTCGACAACGGCGATTGGTCGGCCGTGACCAGAATCCCGCCCGACCGCGGTGCGCTCGGCGAGCAGCTCGAAGCACTCAGGATGATCAAGGCCGAACTCGATTCCGACACGCCGTTCATCATGACCGTGTTCACGCCGCTGTCGATTGCATCGCGCATCGTCGGCGACGACGACAAGATGAAAGAACTTCTCGCCACGCACCCCGATGCATGCCATGAGGTGCTCGAAGCAATAACCCAAACGTTTATCGATTTCGCCGATGCCTGCACAATCGCCGGAGTGTGGGGATTCTTTTACGCCACGACCACCTGGGCGACAACCGACAGGATCACGCCGGAAGAATATGCGGAGTTCGGCCGGCCATACGACCTCAAGCTCTTCGAGGCAATGGGCGACGCACGGCTGAACATGCTGCACGTGTGCCAGTCGAACAACATGGCACTCGACCTGCTTGACTATCCGGCACACGTGATAAACTGGGATTGGCTGGACGACACAAATCCGACGCCCGCCGAGGTGCTCGAGAAGGCCGACGCGCCCGTCGCCGGGGGCATCAGCCGCGAGGCCGCCGCACAGGACGACACAAGCCGGGCGATCTCGGAAGCGTCCGAAGCAATCGGTCGCGTCCCCGCGGAACGGCTGATACTCGGCGGCGCGTGCACGATATCAACTGACTCTCGCGACGAAAGCCTGCTCGCCGTTCGCCTGGCGGCCGAAACCGTAGGCAGCGGAGAATGATGCAGTCCACGCCGAACGGGCCCTGCCACCCCGGGCGGATCAGCGAAAATCAAAGAGGTTCGCCGGCGTATGCACTTTGGCCGGGGACTTCTTTTTCTCCGGTTCCGTCGAGGTTCTCGCGCCGCGTTCCGGGTCGAGCTGCAGGTGCTCGATGAGTTGGTTCGACCGGTGCTCAATGACCATGCTCCCCCAGCCCACGATCTGCGGCGGGGTCAGCGTGGGTTCGGTCACGACGTCGACAACGCCCACGTACCATTGGATCCAGCCGTATGGTATTATCTTGATGGGCACGCTGTCTTCGTCGTCCTGTACCGCGGCAGTCGCTGAGCGGGCCGTCCAGCGTCCGAAGCTTACCACATAGCTCTTGCCAAGGCTCAGCTTCGCCCACGACCCGTCGATGACCAGGGCTATCTTCGCGTAGGAGATTTTGTTTCCGTTCTTCTTCAGAGTCCAGTTGCGCCGGGTGAGGTCGGTGCGCTCTCGGACTATGAAGCGGTGAAACACGCCCGCCCTGTCGCCGTAGTAAACGCTGTCAAACTCAATGTCCTTGTGGATTTCTCTCGTCTCGTATCCTTCCACCATTCCGCCGAGCTTCACGAATATCCCGGCGAGGTCGCTTTCGAGTCTTGCAGCCTGGCCTTCCTCGGTGAGCTTCTTGTTACTCACCACGGTTACCTGCCCGCGCGCCGTTATCACTATCTTGTTGCCGCTTTCGAGCCGCCACGTCGCGCGGTCGCCCTCGAGCTTCGCATCCGGCTTGTTGGCCGCGTACTTGTGGTAGAACCGCGCCAGTGAGAACTCGGGTGCAAACTTCGTGGAAATGGCCGACTGCACCTTGGGCGTGCTTTCGGGCTGCCTGACCTCGACCTTCTTCTCGCCGAGCAGGCCGCTTACTTCGGCGTCCTTGGCGATCAGTACCGTGATCTCGGCGAGTGCCTTGCCTTCAGCGCTCACGAGGACCACGTTCACGGTCACTACCTGCGCGCCCACCTTGGATATGTGCCCCACGGCCAGCGCATCGGCGCCGAGCATGTTCGCCAAGCGGCCGGCAAGCGTGGGATCCTGCAGTGACGAGCGCTCGAGCTTCAACGCCTTGATGACCCTCTCGACGTCGGCGGGTGCAATGGCGCGGCAATTCGCACCGCCGAGTCCTTGCGCGACACGCGCGCCGAGCACGTCGTTGAGGGCCACAGCCGCGGCACCCGGTCCCCAGAATGGAGCAACGGCCACCGTATGAGCACCCGACGCCTGGAGCTGGGCTTTCGCGTCATCCGTGAGCCGCCCGATGGCCTCGTCGAGGCTGACGCCCGCCGGGTCCTGCGCGGCCGCCGCGTCTTTGGCCGATGCGCCAGTGATCCAAAGTACATCTTTCCGAGGGAGTCTCAGCACATTGCCGTCGTCGGTCTTTATGATTACGACTTCAGCATCTTTGTAGATGATCTCGCCTCTGTGCACGGTTCCGTCGTTTTGCACCACCACGTCCGCCAGGGCGGCGCCGAAAAACACCAGCAGAAAGACAGTGATGAGAACATTCTTTTTTCTCATTGGTATTTCCTCCTTCCAGAAGGCGACGGCAGCCCTCTTGAGCCGCCCGGCGCCCGTCAACATTAGCATAGGCTCTCGATGAAGAGCCGGCAGCAGAGCCGCAGCTTCAGATTCTCGTTTCAGTCCATTGCCGTGCATGCCTCAGCGACAAATGCCCTGCGCACATTGCCGCTCCAAGCACAAACTCCTTCATTAAAAGGAAACACCCAACGGCGGATTATGGTTCATATCCGACCGGCGCCGCCTGAAATGTCGGAGAAACCTACAGAGCAATGGGGTTGTTGAGACGGGCGGGGTATGTGTTTAGCGTGGTGCTGTCCTTTGGGCCGGGGGTGTAGTGTGCAAATGCCCAGTGCCCCGCCCTAAAGGACGGGGCCAGGCGGCCGGCCAGAAGGCCGGCCGTGAAGCCCGCTGAAGCGGGCTGCAGAGCGCAT
>JABMSA010000118.1 GCA_013202185.1 Planctomycetota bacterium | reverse complement strand
GCTAACAATAATACGCCCCTAACGGGGCTGAGAACCAAACGCACTTGCACTCTTGGCGACGGCGGGTGCCCTCCGTGGTTATATTCTTTGCTTCTTGTCCGTTCTCCGAAGCCGTCCATTTTCCTTGATTCTGCGGCACCGTTGTGCTAACATGCACTAACAGATACGAATGGGAAAAAGGATGCGAATGTGTATCTTGGTTTGCTGGTGTGGGTGGCTGTTGCCACGCTGCTGAGTTATGCCGTCGAGCGGCTTTGGTCCGATTTCGCGTCCCATCGGTTTTTCCATTATGCCCTTGCACCCGGGATCGTTGTGCATGAGCTGAGCCACATTTTCGGGTGCGTGCTCACGGGCGCGAAAGTCGGGCACGTGGTGCTCTTTGGCCCTTCGGGCGGAAGCGTGGAGCATTCGGAGCCGAAGATGCCGCTGCTGGGCCAGCCTATTATCTCGCTGGCGCCGATCGCCGGCTGCACGCTCGCCTTGTGGGGTGTGTGGTGGGTTTTTTCGGCCCGGCTGGGCCTGAGGCCGAGCGAGCTGCCCGGCGTGGAGCTTTCGGCCGCCGGCGGCATCGAGCTTTGGCAGGTGATGCGGAAGCTGTTTGTCGAGGCGTTCAGGCAGGTTTTCAGCCGAAAGCTTCTGAGCCTCGAGGGCGCGGCGTTCGTTTATCTCGTGCTGACGTTTTCGGTGAGCATGGCGCCCAGCCGCACCGATCTGCGGCACGCCCTGCTGGGGCTGGTTACAATGGGCGCGATCATTTTTCTGGCCGAGCGCACCTTCCTGGCGCACTGGGAGGTGTGGATGGAGCTTTCGCGCAGGATCACGATGTTCGGATGGAAGGCCTTCACGTTTTCCATATTCCTTCTTATGCTGGCGCTGGTTGTGTCGATTCCCGCAGCCATCGCCGGTAAGCTGTTGGATAGATCGCAGTGATGAAGCAAGCAAAAGAGCCGGCCGAGAAGAAGCGACAGGCCGATGATATTTTCTATCCGACGCTGCTGGCGTGGCTTGTGCCCGGGGCCGGGCACTGGGTGCTCGGCATGCGCCGCAAGGCGGTGATTTACTTCGTTGTTGTTCTCAGTCTTTTTCTCGTCGGCGCGGCGCTCGGCAAGTTCACGATCGTTTCCTTCAGGCATCATCATTATTCGTTCTTGCTGCACTTGTGCACCGGGGCGGCGTCGCTAGTGCTTACACTGATAACCAACGCGATGCAAGACGTTCCCAACCCGACGCGCTGGGGCGATATCGGCCTGACGATGACGTGGGTGGCCGGGGCGCTGAACGTCTTGCTGATAGCTGATGTTCTGGACCGCGCCAACGGCGGCCCGTTCGAGGCCGAAAAGCCGAAACCGTCGTTTACTCGCCGTATCCTGCATCGGATTAAACGATGGAAGAACCCATCCAATACGTAATCGGCCTCATCATCTGCATTGTTGTTGCGTTTGTGTACAGCTCGACGCGCAGGGAAACGCCGCGCGAGATTTTCCGCGACGGCCTGGTGGTGCTGACATGGATGCTCGCCGCCCTCATAGTGCTGGGCGCATTTGGATACGTGGGCAGCCGTTTCTTATAGATGCTGACGTCTGCGGCCCGATGGGCGCCGTAGCGAACCGGGCGCCGGCCGCTTGTTTTAATCATGCTTCCAAACCTTGTCGGTCCTGTCAAAACTTACGGTTTGATGCTGCTGATCGGCTTTTACGCCGGCTGGATGATGGCACTGCACCGCGCCCGCAAGGAAGGCGTCGAAGGCAAGCACATCTCCGACATGCTCGTTTACACCGTGATCTCGGGCATCATCGGCGCGCGGGCGCTGTATGTGATCACCGAGTGGAATCATTTCGATAGCTTCTGGGAGATTTTCGAGATATGGCACGGCGGGCTGGTGTTTTACGGCGGGCTGGCCACGGGCACCGTTACGCTGATGACCGTGATAATTCGGCGCAAGCTCTCGATCGCCAAGATCGCCGACATCCTCGGGCCGGCGCTCGCCCTCGGGTTGGCATTCGGCAGGATCGGGTGCCTCGCCTACGGCTGCTGCTGGGGCGTGGTGGACACGGAGTGCCCCATTGCCATACGCTTTCCGGGAAGATTTGTCAGCGATAACGGCCTCGTCAGACCCGAGGGCAGCCCGGCGTTCATGCAGCACGTGGCCGATGGCCTGATCGAGATCCCCGAGGAGCCCGGGCCCTCGAAGTCGCTGCCCGTGGTGCCGACACAGCCGATCAGTTCCGTCGATTGCCTGCTGATCAGCCTTATCACGGCGTTTTATTTTCGTTTCCGCAGGCGCTACGGCGAGGTCTTCCTGTTGTTCGGGCTGCTCTACTCCGCGCACCGCTTCGCGATCGAGATATTCCGTGCCGACAATCCCTCGTTCTGGAATGGTATGACAATCAGCCAAACCGTGAGCCTCGTGTTCGGCATTCTGTGCCTGGCGATGCTCGTGCGCGCCCGGCTGCTGCCGCCCAACGTCAGGGCTGCGGGGGCCGGCGGGTGACCTCGCGAGAACCCAAATCATGCGCAGGTGCTTCACCGTAATCCTGATAATACTCGCGGCGTGCGCAGGCTGCACAAAGGGCAAACTCGAGCGCTACGATATCACCCGCGAGATGATGGGCACGTTCGTCACCATCACGCTGTGGGCTTCGTCGGAGGAGGAAGCCAACAACGCTTGCACGGCGGCGTTTGCGAAGATCGACAGAGTCGACAGCCTGATGAGCACCTACCGCGCCGACAGCGAAATCTCGAAGGTCAACCGCGTCGCAGGCGCGGAGCCGGTGCCGCTCTCGGACGAGATGCTCGAGGTGCTCGAGCTGTCTGCGAAGTACAGCGAGCTTTCAGGCGGCGCTTTCGACGTTACGGTTGCGCCGTTGATGAAGCTGTGGAAGACGGCGGAACGCAACGGGGCCATCCCCGACGCCGCCGCGCTCGAGGCCGCGCTCGAGCCGGTCGGCTACCGCAACATCACGCTGGACTCACAAGCCCGAACGGTGCGGTTTGCGAAGCCGCTGACTAAGCTTGATCTCGGCGGAATCGCCAAGGGGTACGCCGTCGACCTCGCACTCGCCGAGCTTGCCGGCAGGGGCATAACGGCGGGGCTGGTCAACGCCGGCGGCGACATCGCAACCCTGGGCGGTCCGCCCGAAACCGGAGCGTGGCGGATCGGCATACAAAAGCCCGACCGCCGAAATGAGCGCCTGCCCGACGTGGTGCACCTCACAACCGGCGCCGTTGCCACCTCAGGCGATTACGAACGTTTTGTCGAGATCGGCGGCAGGCGGTTCTCGCACATCAAGGATCCGCGCACCGGCATGCCAGTCGAGAAGATATACAGCGTTACCGTAATCGCGCCCAACGCCACAGCGGCCGACGCCCTCGCCACCGCCTGCAGCGTACTGGGGCCGGCCCACGGCATAAAGCTCGCCGCCAGGCTGGACGACGTCGAGGTGATGTACATAATCGCGAGCGACGCAGGCCCGGCGGTTACAAAGTCGGAAGGCTTCGATCAATACCTGAAATAACATGGCCGATCGCGGAGCGCAACAGCATGCAGGAAGAAACAGTAGAACAGACACGAGCGGCCACGAGCAATGAAAGGCCCACAATGAACTGGAACGTAATGCCTTTCAGAGGCATCCGATACAACACGGACAAGCCGGGCGGCATCGACAAGCTCATCGCGCCGCCTTACGACGTTATCTCGCCCGAGCAAAGAGACGAGTTCTGCGCGAAGGACCCCTGCAACATTGTTCGCCTTACTCTCGGGGCCGACAAAGAAGACGACAGCGAGCGAGACAACCGCTACACGCGCGCCGGCGAGGCTTTCTCACGATGGGAAAAAGACGGCGCACTCGAAGAAGACCCTCGGCCGGCGATCTACGTCTATGACCAGGAATATGCCCTTGGCGACCGCAGCCTCCGGCGCCGCGCGTTCTTCGCCGCTGTAAGGCTCGAGCCCTTCGGCGGGCGAATCCTGCCACACGAAGAAACGATGCCCGGCCCCAAGGCCGACAGGCTCCGGCTGCTCAACGCCTGCCCCGTGAATCTCAGCCCGATCTTCGGGCTTTACGCCGATCCCGAGCGCAGCGTCTCGTCAATACTGGATACCGACCACCGCCGGCCCGAGTTCTCTTTCGTCGATTACGCCGGTATAAAGCAAACGCTGTGGAAGGTGGAAGACCCGAACGTCCACCAACAGCTTTCGCGCGCGATGCAAGACGAACGAATTTACATCGCAGACGGCCACCACCGGTACGAAACGGCCCTGGAGTATCGCGACCGCGCCGCCGAAGCCGAAGGCGGGCTTGATCCGGCCGACCCGCGAAACTACGTGATGATCGCATGCGTGGCGCTCTCGGACCCGGGGCTCGTGGTGATGCCGGCACATCGCGTGATCGGCGGAATGCCCGACTTCGATTTCGACCGCCTCCTCGACAGGCTCTCCGACAAGTTTGACATCGTGTCCGTCGGGCCCGGCGGGGGGGCAGTCGCCGAAGAGCTGCTCGAACGAATGAACGGCCGTCTCCACACGTTCGGCCTCTATGCGGGAGGGAAAGCCCGAATGCTGACCCTGAAGGACGATGCGACCACGCAGGCAAACCCCGCGCCACGCAGCCGCGCCTGGAAGCAGCTCGACGTGAGCGTGCTGGTGTGGCTCATCCTCGAGCAGGGGCTGGGATGCACGCACGAAGACCTCTCGCACCCCGAGCGCGTCAAGTATGTCAAGGACGCCGCCCGGGCCGCGCGGCTCGTCGACGGCGGCGCGTACCAGGTGGCGTGCTACCTCAATTCCACACGCCTGGATCAGCTCGAAGAAGTAGCCCGGGGAGGAGAGCGGATGCCCCCGAAGAGCACCTACTTCTATCCGAAGCTGCTCACCGGGCTTGTGATGAGAAAGCTGCGCTGAAGAATGTCATCGGCCCGCGCACTCCTCGAAATATACGACGACGTCGAGCGCGAACTTGCCTCGCGAGGTCATGTGTGCCGGGCGTGCGGCAACTGCTGCGACTTCGAGGCCAACGACTACAAGCTCTGCGCGTCTCAAATCGAAAAGGAGATCGTGGCGGAGAAAACCGGCCGCCGGCCGGAGCTTGTGAACGGATGCTGCTGCTTCCTGAATGCTGACGGGAAATGCACCATCCACCCATGGCGACCGCTGGGCTGCCGAACGTATTTCTGCGACCGCTCAGGCGGGCCGGACGCCGCCCAGGAACTGCACGAACGCGCCCTCGCGCACATCAAGAAGATCGCAACTCGGCACCCTGCCGGATGGCAATACGGCTGGTTTTTTGCGGATGGATAGCAACGTGGGACTTCCGGTGTGGGAGGTGAGCATCGTTCTTTACCGGCGAAATGAATGTGCTTGTGATTATTGTGGGAGGGAAACTTATTGCAAAAAGTTTCCCCATCCAGCCTTCCGAGGCAGGCCCCCCTTTCAAAAACTCTTCGGCTTTG
>JABMSA010000117.1 GCA_013202185.1 Planctomycetota bacterium | reverse complement strand
CGCGTCTTGCCGGCTTCGACGGCGGCCTCGACGAGTTCCAGACCCCGCTGCTCCAACTGGCGGGTGTAGTCGAGCAGCACGATTGCATTATTGACGACCACCCCGGCGAGGCTGATCACGCCGATGCCCGTCATCAGGACGCCGAAAGGCAGCCCGCAGACGAGCAGCCCCGTGAGAACGCCCACCAGCGACAACACAACGGTCGCCATGATGATGAACGGCACGGTCAGCGAGTTGAACTGCGCCACGAGAATCATCACGATCAGCAGCACCGCGTATATGAATGCTTTCATCAGGAAGGCCCGGGCCTTGTCCATCTCTTCTTTTTCGCCGGCGTATTGAAGATTGTATCCGACGGGCATCTCCAACCGCTCGAGCCGCCCTTGGACGTCCTTGAGAACATCGTCACTCAGGCGGCCCTCGACGTCGGCGGTGAGCGTGACCACGCGCTTCTGGTCGATGCGGTTGATGGTGCCGAATCCGCCCCTGTAATCGAAAGTGCCGACCGAACTGAGCGGCACGGCTTTGCCCGTCGCGTTCGGGATCTGAAGCGAGAGGAGGTCCTCGACGTTGATGCGCTTGCTCAGCGGCAGGCGGACGGTGATGTCGTATTCGTCGTTGTAATCGCGGAAGACGCCGACCTTCATCCCGAATATCGCCATCTTGAGGAACTGCCCCACAACCGCCGTGTCCACGTGCAGCAGCTTCGCGCGGCGCCGGTCGGGCACGAACGAAAGCTCAGGCCGTGCGGCCTCGTGGTCGCTGCGGAGGTCGATCAGGCCGGGCACGGTTGCGATCATTTGTTTTGCTTTTTCGCTCAGGCCTTCGAGCACCTTGAAATCCTTTCCGATAACGCGAACGGTGATGGGCGCTCCAGCGGGCGGCCCCACCTTCTCTTTCTCAACCTTGATCTCGGCGCCGGCGATGTCCGAGAGGTCGCGCCGGATCTCTTTCACGGCATCGGCGGAGGAGCGTTTCCGGTCGGCGTAGTCGTGGAATACGAGTGTGAGGTTCGCGATGTGCGGCCCGCCGGCGCTTGCGCCGAAGGAGAAGCCCGCGCCCGATGACCCGACGTTCGTGATTACGTAGCGCAGGTCGTCGCGGTACTTTTCGACGCGCTCTTCGACGATGCGCGCCAGGCGGTCCGACTCGTTGAGGCTTGTGCCCTGCGGGCTGCGGATGTTTATGATGGCGCGATCCGGGTCCGGGATGGGAAAAAACTCCACGCCCTTGCCGAACCCCTTGTAGAGCAATCCCATAGCCAGCAACAGGCAGGCCGACAGCCAGAGCGTGAAGACCCTGGTCGACCAGTGCCCGAGTATCAGCTCGAGCAGCCGCCGATATGATCGCACCAGCCAGGCGGAGTCGGACTTTTGCTTTCGTCTTCCGCCCGCCGCGACCGAGCAGATGGCGGGGCTGATCACAAGGGCAACGAACAGCGAGCTGGTGAGCGTTATGATCAGCGTGATGGGCAGGTATTTCATGAAGTCGCCCATTATACCCGGCCAGAACATCATCGGGAAGAACGCCGCTACCGTCGTGGCCGTGGAGGTGGCAACCGGCCACGCCACCTCTCGAGTGCCCATCAGCGCCGCTTCCATTCGGCCGTAGCCCAGTTGCACGTGCCGGTAGATGTTCTCGACGATCACGATTGCGTTGTCGACGAGCATGCCGAGCGCCAGCACGAGGCTGAACAGCACGACCATATTGAGCGTGTAGCCCAGCAGCGATATCACTGCGAAGCTCATTAGCATGCTGATCGGGATCGCCGCCGCAACGATGGCGCTGGTGCGGCCGCCCACGAACAGCAGCAGCACGGCCAGCACGAGTATCAGGCCGCACGCGATGTTGTTTTCGAGGTCGCTGATCATGATGCGGATATACTTCGACTTGTCGAAGGTGATGTCGAATTTCACGCCCGCCGGCGCCAGCTTGCGCGCCTCCGCCACGATCTCCTTGATGCTGTCGGATATGTGGATAACGTTTGCGCCGGTTCGCTTCTGGATGCTGATCGTGATGCTATCCACGCGGTCCAGGCGCGAGAATGTTGTGCGGTCCTTGAAGGTGTCGCAGATCGTTGCGACGTTGGCGAGGTAGATGGGCCTGTCGTTGCGGACGGCGAGCACGAGGCCGTTGATCTCGCCCGGGTCGGCGAACTCCGCCGGCACGCGTACATTGAATTTCGTCCCCTCGGTCTCGAGCCCACCTGCCGAGACGTTCACGTTCTCGGATGGGACGAGCGCCAGCAGCTCTGGGATCGTCAGGTCGTAAGACGCCAGTCGATCGGGATCGATTTCGATGCGTATCTCGCGCTCGAGGGAGCCCAGCACGTCGGCGTTGAGCACGCCCGGCACCTGCTCGATGGAGTCCTCGAGTTCATCTGCGATCGCCTTCAGCCGCACCGGCGAGATGTTTCCCGAGATATTGACCAGCCCGATCGGGAATTCCGCGATGTTGATTTCCTTCAGAGACGGCTCATCGGCTTCCGGCGGCAATTCGGGCTTGGCGAGGTCGATCCTGTCGCGGACGTATTGCAGGGCGTCTTCGATGACGATGTCCGAAAGGAACTCGGCGTCGATTATCGAAATGCCTTCGGCGCTCGTCGAACTCAACTGCTTGAGGCCCTTGAGGCCCGCGAGTTCCTTCTCCAGCTTGATTGTGATCGACGTTTCGATGTCTTCGGGCGACACCCCCTCATACGTGGTGGTGATGAGCACGTGCGGGATCGGCACGTCGGGAGCGTCTTCGCGGGGAAGTGCCACATAGCTCGAGGCACCCGCTACGATGATGAGAAAGACCAGCACGGCTACAACAGTGCGGCGCTTGAGGGCAATGTCGGTTAGCAGCATCAGGGCCTCATCGAGAATTATTTTTCGCCATCGAAAGCATGAGGAGAATCGTGTTTACAAAAGAAGCTTTCCGGGGAAACTTTTTGGAAAAAGTTTCCCCAGACCCCTTCAAAAACTTTTTGGTCCTTCCGGAAGATGCATTTTCAATCCTACGCACGGCGGACATTTATGGTTCATGGAGAGCCATTATTTATTTTGCATTGCACGGTCTGGTCGGGAGCAACGAACCGATGCCCGGCGACAATCAGGCGGTCGCCGGCGTCCAGGCCGCCGGCGATCTGCACCTTCCACCCGCGAATCAGGCCGAGGGTGACCTCGCGGCGAAGTGCCTTGCCGTCGTTGACTACGTAAACGGCCTTGCCGTATTCCATGGGTATCACGGCCGCCAGCGGTATCATTATGACGTCTTTCAGGACGCGGCGAGTGAGCCTTGCCCGCACAATCCGGCCGGTGTGCAGCATGCGCTCCGGATTGTCGACGGTGATCTCCATGCGCGTGCAGCGCGTTTGAACATCGGCCAGTTCGCTGATGTATGTGATCGTCCCCGGCAGGTCGATCTTGCTGCCCTTGACGTTTGCGCTTATCAATGCCTTGGCGCCGGTGCGCAGGTGCTGGATGTCGTGCTCGGGCACGTGAACCACGGCCTTCACAGGATCCAGCTCGACGATCTGAGCGACGAGCGCCCCGGGCTGCACGTATTCGCCTTCCTCCACGGAGACCCTGTTGAGGATGCCGCTGATGGGGGCGATGATGCAGGCGCGGGCCAGCCTCGCCTGTGCCGCCGCGACGGCCGCATCAGCAGTGGCAAGATCGGCCCGGGCCTGGTCGAAGTCCCTCTCGGGCACCGTGCCCTCCTTGTGCAGATTCGACATCCGCTTGAAGGTGACTGCCGCGTGCTTTGCCCGGGCGGCGGCGCTGTCGTATTCTGCTTGCAGCAGATCGGTGTTCAGCTCGATGAGCTTGTCGCCCGCCTGGCAGGCCGAGCCCTCCTTGCAGAGGATCCGCTCGATACGTCCGTCCACTTCGGCCGCCACGTTTACCACCCTGTTGGCTTCGATGGTTGCGGGCAGCACGAAATCGTCGGTGAATTCGGCAATGGTCGTCACAAGCTCGGTCTCAACGTTCACGCTCGGCGTCTCTATCGGCGTGGGCTGCTTTTCGGGGAGCGAAAGGACATAGTATGCGAGCAGGCCCAGCCCCGCCAGCGCGGCCATGCCGATTGTGGCAAGAGTCAATGTTGTTGATCGATCGGTCATCTTTGGTACGCCTTACTTGTTGGTCGTGCCGCCGGTCGGTTCGAGGCTGCCTGTGGCCTTTTCGAGCCCGAGTACGGCTACCTTGTGCTGATGTGCGGCCTGGTGATACAACGCCTTTGCACGCAGGAGCGCCTGGCGCGCGTCGCGGACCTCGAGGTCGGTGTTGACGCCCTCGCGATAGCCCGCCTGCACGAGCTTGAGGCCCTGTGCCGCGCGGTCGACGTTTGCCTGCTGCGACTGCACGAAGCTTTCGGCATCGCGGATGTTGAGCGCCGCCTGGGTCACCTCGAGCAGCACGGCCTCTTCGCTGTCGGCGAGTTCGACGCGGCTCTTGGCGAGGTCGGCTTTGGCCTGCCTGATCTTGCCTCGCGTGCTCAGGCCGTCGAAGAGCGGAAAGCTCATCGTGGCGCCGGCCGTCCACGAATCGTCCCACGATGGTCTTGTGCTGTCGTGCGGGTCGGGCCGGGCGTAGTTTTCTTCGAAGAATAGATCGAGCTGCGGCCAGCGCTTCGCTTTGGTAGCGATGAGCTTCTCTCGGTAGAGGCGGTGCTGAAGCTCAGCCTGCAATAGCTCGGGCCTGTCGGCGAATGCCTTTTGCACTGCCTCCTCGATCGAGGTCTCGAGCGGCTCGTAGCGCAGCTCGCCGGTCAGTTCGATACGGCTTTCCTGAGACGCGCCCATCAGCTTGTAGAGGGAGGTCTTCAGCAGATGCAGCCGATTGCGCGCCTGGATCATTTCGGCCTCGTAGTTGCTCACCTCCACTTTTGCGCGGAGCACGTCGTAGTCGGAAGCCACTCCCTGCTGCCTTCGGTTCTGCACGGCTGTCACGTGCCGGCGAGAGAGAGCCACGGCCTCTTCGCCTACCTCGAGCAGCTCGCGGGCGAGAAGCACGTCGTAGTATGTCTTGCGGACGTCGAAAATGACGCTCTGAACGACCGCGCGGATGTTTTCGTCCGTCATGCAGGCGTATAGTTTCGCCGCGCGGATTCCGGCGCTGATGCTGCCGCCGCGAAACAGCGGCTGAGTGAGGCGGGCGGTGAGGGCATAATTGTTCGCGCTGCCCAGAGGTATGGACGTCCCGCCGAAGTTAACGCTTGGCGTTTCGTCGAGCCTGGTATAATCGCCGGTGACGTCGATTTTCGGAAGTGCCTCCGAGAGAGACTCGGTAACGACGCCGCGTGCGTTTTCCTTGTCGAAAAGAACGGCCTTGATTCTCTTGTTGCGGGCGAGCGCGATCTCGATGCATTCATCCGGCGACAGCTTTCCGGTGATGAGGCCGGGTGATTGGGAGTTGCCGGCTCTTTGACTGGACCAGCGCTGGTATGAGATTGCCCTGTCTCGGCGGATGTCGTTGTAGAAGTGCTCTTTGCTCGCGCAGCCGGAAAGAAAGACCAGCACCAGTACCGCGTACAGGGCGGGGCGCCATGCGTTGTCGGCACGGAAGACATGATCGTTGGTTCCGGTCTGCTTCATTTGCGTTCCGCTTTTCGGGCCGCGCTTGCCTTGTTGGCGCGCGTGCCGGCCGGGGTGAGTATGCCCCGGAAGATAATGTCGATCATCTGTGGTGCGAGCCTGCTGAGGCGCTTTCGGCTGCCACGCAGGAAATGCATGTGAACCGTTCCGTAGAGCGTATTTGCCACGGTTTCCGCCGCGAGCTTCTCATCGATGTCACGTACGAGCCCGGCCTTCTTCATCTCTGCGAGCAGCGTTTCGAACTTGGTGATGTTCTTATCGCTATAAGTGAGGAACGACGGCTTCTTCCTGTCGCGAAACTCCGCCCGCTCATGAACGAAGATCTCGATGAGGTGGAGATTGGCATCGAAGAAAGAGAGATAGGCCTTCACGCCGGTCTTGAGCTTTTCAAACGGATCGTCAATCGGGTCGGTGACGCTGAGGATGGCGTTTTGCAGGCCCTCCATCGCCCTGTCGGCTGCCGCGAGAAAAAGCTGTTCCTTGGTGGGGAAGTAGCGGTAGACAGTGCCCTTTGCGATGCGCAAGCGCGCGGCCACGTCATCCACCTTCGCGCGGGCATAGCCCTCCGCCGCGAAGAGCCTCGTCGCCTCTTCGAGTATTTCCTCTCTTCTTAGTGCAACGCGATCGGCCTGGTTGGCAGAAACCATAGGCACCTCCAGATAGCTGACTGACCGGTCAGTCACATTATATCATCTCTGCTGTGCTTGTCAAGGTTGTTTTTTCTTTTTCGGTGCTCGGGGTCCTTTTGCCGGCCCTTCCGGTTCTGTTGTGGGCGAATGCCGGCTCGTCCTCGTCGTCGGAATGATTCCATGTCATTTTGTGGGAGGGAAACCTATGTGTCAAGTACCCCGCCCTAAAGGACGGGGCTAGGCGTCTG
>JABMSA010000116.1 GCA_013202185.1 Planctomycetota bacterium | reverse complement strand
CATCTTGCGGCTTTAGCCGGCTGGGAGCAGGGGAACGGGGTGAGGGAGGACATGTCCGCACTGGAGGGCACGGAGAAGAAAGAGGGGGTTTCCGCAGTTTACGCAGACAGTTCACTTCTCCGGGCGCACTACAACGTAGTACTTCATGACCCTGTCCTGCAGCAGCAGCAGCACGTTTTTGTCACGCGGGATTTTGTCGAGCGCCTCCTCGAACTCGGCCACTTCCGAGACCTCGATGTGATTGGCCTCGAGGATCACGGCGCCGGGCCTGATGCCTGCCTTGTCGGCCGGGCCGTCGGGCACTACGCCCGCTATGAGCACGCCCTTCCTGGCTGTTATGTTGAACTGCTGCCTCACGCTGTCGGTGATGTCGCGGACCTCGATGCCCAGGCGCGATATCGATTTGCTGTCGGTGCTTGCGGGCGGACTGATTTCCTTGCCGGCCAACTCGCCTATCGACACTGCGAGCGTCATGGGCTTGCCGTCCCGCACGATGGCCATCTGCACTTCTTTGCCCACCGGGGTGGTAGCCACCATGCTTCGCAACTGGCGCACGTTTGTCACTGCCCTGCCCTCGTACTCGGTTATGACGTCGCCCTTTGCCAAGCCGGCCTTTTCCGCCGGCGCGCCTTTGATGACGTCCGTGACCACGACTCCCTGGTTCGACTTGAGGGCCAGGGCGGCGGCAAGCTCGGGGCTGATGTTTTGGATCGTAACGCCGAGGTAGCCGCGCGTGACGTGCCCGCGCTCGATGAGTTCGTCCATGACCTTTTTTACCATGTTGGACGGTATCGCGAGGCCGATCCCCTGGAAGCCGCCGGTTCTGGTGAGGATGGCGGTGTTGATGCCTATCACTTTTCCTTCGATGTCGATGAGCGGCCCTCCGCTGTTGCCGGGGTTGATCGCGGCGTCGGTTTGGATGAAGTCTTCGTAATCCGCAATGCCCACGTTGGCCCGGCCGATGGCGCTGATGATTCCCTGCGTTACGGTGCGGTCGAGCCCGTAAGGATTGCCGATTGCGAGCACGAGGTGGCCGGCGGCGGTTTCGTCGGAGTTGCCGAATTCCGCCGCGGGCAGGTCGTTTGCCGCGATCCTGATAACTGCAAGGTCGGTGGGCGGATCCGCACCCACAACCTTTGCTTCGAATTGCCTGCCGTCTCGAAGCTTGACCGTGAGCTTTCCCGCCCTGTGAACTACGTGATTGTTGGTTATGATGTAGCCGTCGGATCGCACGATCACGCCGGACCCGAGGGCTACCGTGTTGCCGGACAGGTCGAAGAATCGGCCGAACAGGTCGCTTCCGAAGCCGCGTCCCTGCCGGGAAGTGGCGATGTGCACAACGGCCGGCGAGACGGCGTCGGCGGCCCTCTTGTAGACCTCGCCGAGCTGCCGCGCGTAACGCAGCGATTCCGGAACCTCTGGCGGCTGCCCGGCCGATGCGCTCAACGTAAGCGCCAGCGCGGCCAGCGCCGCAGTTGTCGCTGTTTTCATTCGAATCTTCATTGGACTGTTCCTTTCTTCGGGGGTCGGGCTCACCGGCCAAGGTCGGTTTTTACCGACAGGATGTGCATTATGTCGCGCCGGCTGACGATGCCGACCATCCGGCCGTTTTCGACTACAGGAAGCCGCCCCACGTCGAGTTGGGCCATTCGTGCCATTGCGTCCATCACGTCGTCGTCCTTGTGTATCAGCAGTTGCATGACGTCGCGGTTGGCTATGTCGGCCACGGGCGTATCGCGCCAGGCCTTGCGGTCGAGGTCGCGGACGTCGTGCAGGCTCACGATTCCGGCGAGGCTGCCGTCGTCCATCACTGGAAAACTGTGATAGTGATATTTCATGAAGTATTCGTTGACCGCGTCTTGCACGCTGGTGTTTGCGGGTACGGTGAGTACCGTTGCGCTCATGACTTCGCTGACGCTCACTCCCTCGAGTGCGCGCCGCATCACGAGCTGCTGATAGCTCTGCCTGGCGCCGTTGCGCAGGAAGAATCCTATTAGTATGAACCACAACCCTCCGATGAAGTTGCCGGTGAACAGTATGAATACTCCGCCCACGATGAGCAGCACTCCGAAGAATGAGCCGGTGGTGCTGGCGATGTATGTGGCCTTCTGGATGTTGCCGCTGAAGTACCATATAGCCGCCCGCAGGAGGCGCCCGCCGTCGAGCGGCAGGCCCGGCAGGCCGTTGAAGACGAACAGCAGCAGGTTGATCCAGCCAATGTATCGGACCGTCGCAAAGATCGCTATGGCCGTGTCGGTAGTGCCCTTCAGAAACTTCGCAGCCACGAAGAACACGAGTGCGAGCAGCGCGCTTATGCCCCATCCCGAGACCGTCATTATAAGCTCGGCTACGGCGCTTCGCGGCTCTTCGAGCGTTTCCGACACGCCTCCGAACAGGAACAGCGTTATGCCCCTGACGGGTATGTTGAGCCTCTTAGCGGCGTATGAGTGGCCGAGTTCGTGCACGAGCACCGACACAAAAAGCATCAGCGAGGCAGTGGCGCCCATCAGCCAGTAGGTGAGGGTATCGAGGTTCCGGTAAACCATCGGAAAGTAAGACGAGGCCAGGCTCCACGTCACGAGCGCGAAGATAATGAACCACGTGAGGTCGAGGCGGATTTGAATCCCGAACACCTTGAACAGCGGAACAGAACGGTCTGTCACGTTTTCCCCCTTCCGCGAGGCGCCGGGCAGGTCAGGCGATCCTGATTTCCTGTTTTTTGGGCAGCGTGGCGGTAAGCACGCCACCCTTCACTTCGGTTGCAACGCGCACCGGATCGATCGGTGCAGGTAACATGATAACCCTTTCGAAGTGGCCGTAGTGGCCTTCGACGTAATGGTGGCGCGCCCCGATGTGCGCCTCGGGAGGCTGGCGCACCCCCCTCACACGAAACCTGAGTTCGGTGCTCGACACTTCGACTTTTTCCGGCTGCACGCCGGGCAGCTCCAGCACCACATAGAAGTTCTCTTCGTCCTCGAGAAGGTCCATAGCCGGCCGCCACGTGGGCCACCGCTTTTCGACGCTCACCTGGAACGAGTCGAACATCAACTGCATCTCTTCGACCAGAGCCACTAGCTTCGAGGGCCTGCGGGGCAGATCGGCCGGCATTGCAAACTCCTTTCGCGTAACTCTCTCCTGGAATCGTCGTCGTCCTCGTCGTCGAAACTTCTTCTTCGACCGTCGTATCTCCGTCTGTCGCCCCCTGCGGGGGCTCGGGGTTTCTTTGCATCGGTGTCCACGGGCTCACGCCCGTGGCTAGGCGTCTCT
>JABMSA010000115.1 GCA_013202185.1 Planctomycetota bacterium | reverse complement strand
TCATGTGTTTCATTCCGCTGCCGTTTCATCCCGAGAATACCGCGATGACCGACATCACGCGGACGTCGGCGATTGACGACCTCAAGACGTTCGCGACGGCGCGGCTGATGCTCGACAATTTTCCGCACATCAAGGCGTTTTGGATCATGACCGGCGTGAAGCTCGCGCAGGTTGCGCTTGCGTATGGCGCCGACGACATGAACGGGACGGTGATAGAGGAGCGCATCACGCACGCGGCAGGGGCCGAAACGCCGCAGCAGCTCACCGTGGGCGAAATACGCCGGCTGATCCTCGAGGCCGGCCGCACGCCCGTCGAGCGCGACACACTCTACAATCGCATCTCCGACCGCGCGTGAGGGGCACCCCACAACCGGAACGAGAATTGTGGATTGGATGTATGTGCTGGGAGGAAACCTTTCTGAAGAAAGGTTTTCCCCAGACCCCTTTCCAAAGACTTTTTGCGACGTGCCGGTCGGAACCGTCACGTCTGCTGTAAAAGCCCAAGAGTTTTGGAAGGGGGGTGTGGGGGAGAAAACTGGGGACACTCACCTATTCTTCACTCCTGGGCAATCAGTCGATGCATCTGACGACAACCATCAGACGCGGCTATTCGCCGGCGCCTGCATCCGATGGTTCGCCATCCGTACCTCTTCTCGGCGCTGACCACGAGAAGGCGCGTTGCATATCGGGGAAGGGGTTCGTATTGAAGCTATATGCCGGCTTGCGACCCCGAAACTGCCACTCCATGAAATCGAGGAAGGTTTGCCAATCGGCGTTCCCGTGGTCATGCTCCCCCTCTCGATACCAGATTCCGATCCTGTCCTTTGCATCGAGGAATCGGTACACTTCGCGAGCCGCCAGGTGCGTTTGCCACGTTCCGGTTGGGTTCGCCCACAGATCACCCAGGGCTTCTGCCGACAGCAGCGCTCGTGGGGCCACGAGCGCTTTGAGGAAATGCTGATCGAAGGGCATCTCGTTTTCCCTCCCGAGATACTGCCACAGCCTGGGGCCGTACCAGTAGGGGATCATCCGCCGGCCATCGGCAAGCGTTTCCGAATCGGAGCCTTGCCAATGATAAGAACCGGCGCCGCCCGAGCCCGAATTGTTTGGCGCCGTTAGTGAGATACGCTCATCCGTTGCTCCCGCCAGGAGGGCCGCCTTGCCTCCCCTCGAGTGGCCCACGACCGCGATCTTCTCCCGATCCGCGTTGTCAAGCGTGAGGAGGAAGTCCACGCAGCGGTGATAGCCCCAGGCCCAGGCCGCAAGCGCGCCGTACTCGCCTTCGGGGTATACCCGGTACAGCCCTGAGTCGCGGTCGGACCGGTACAGGTCCGGGACAATCGCGGTACGGCTGAACTGCGCCAGCATGAAGCCCCGCCGCAAGATGTTCATCGTGGTGTCATCTGTGACGTACCGATAGCATCCGTCGCCCGTCAGTACGACGGGAAACGGTCCCTCGCCGGGCGGCGTCAGAACGTCCAGCCGAAAATGGAAGGAGGGGTGGTCGTTGTTGATGATTCGGTACTGCGTGAAACTGCTGTCTAGAAAACGGGCCTCCTTGTGGGTGTGAAGGGCTTCTCCGCTGACACCGGATGGGGTCGGCGGCAGGCCGCCGTATTCGATCTCCACGACCAAATCGCGCAATTCCTTGCGCCGGCAAAGCCAGTCTTCGGTCGTGCGAACCTTCCGCCCATCTGCAAAGAGGAATGGGTTGGGCAACTCAACGTTTGTATGCTGATTCATCTGCTTTTTCTCCTCTGAGCAACGGCCTCGACGCTATGCCGCATTTTATACCAGTTGGTGAGACAAGATTCAAGCCCCCCGACGCGGCCTCGTCCACAGGCTTTCAATGGCGAGGAATTTGCGAAGCAGAGAATCCGGCGGGCGTTGAGCCGGCTGCGGGCCCGTCGAGAAGCAATAGTATAGTAAGGAATCACATCAGGTCACAGGGGCATCCGATAGCCGTTGCTGCCGCCGCCCATAACGATTCGCAACCCGCCCCTCAAGCGCAACCCTCTGAAAGCCCAAGAGTTCTTGAGGAGGTGGGCCTGCCTCGGAAGGCAGGTTAGGGGAGAACTTTTTGCAAAAAGTTTTCCTCCCACAATAATGACAAGCACATTCATTTCGGCGGCAAAGAACGATGCCCATCTCCGAATACAGATCGAGGACGACGACGAGGACGAGGACGATTC
>JABMSA010000114.1 GCA_013202185.1 Planctomycetota bacterium | reverse complement strand
TTCTAATATCTTCCGCCACGGAATTGGCGGTAATGATCGCCCTCTCCTGTGCCTGCCTTTGCACCTGGGTGCCGGTGACGACAAGCATGCCTCGTTCGTCAGCGATCCTTCTCAAGCCCTTATACACGGCGTCAGAATGGGCTCTCGGATCTCCCCGACTCGACTTGTCCATGCGCATAATGTCTGCGTAGTCGTTTATCAGCACGTCGGGAACAAAGCCTGACATCTCAAGCTGAGTGAGGCATGCCTCGAGGTCGCCTATGGAGCAGGTCCCTGTCGGAAACTTTCGGATAGCCAGAGCACCGCCGAACCCTGCAATCTTTTTCCTCGAAGCCTCCACCGCATCCACGTTGCTTATCGATGGTCTGACCGCCTCTCTTGAGGACACTATCAGTTTCTTCTCCTCCTCTGAGTAGCTGACATTCCTGACCTCGACACGCCCACACTGTTCAGGAACGTCCACGAAACCATCGAGGCACATGTCGTATCGCTTCCTGAGTTCGTCCTCCCACATCTCATGCGTAATGTGCAACACCTTCGCTCCCCTGATCAGGGCATGCTTGGCAAGGTGAATCATTGCCCACGTCTTGCAGCCTTTGAAGGGCCCCATGAACGTGATGAAGTATCCACGCCGGTATCCACGGATAAGCCTGTTCAGCTCGCTAATCCCGGTAGGCATGAAGATCTTCCGATGCCTATCATTATCACGCTCCAACAAATCGGTCATGTCGATCAGGTGGTACACCACGTCGTCGGTCAAGGCAACACCACTTGCCAAGGCTTCCCGCCACAACCCATCGACCTCATCGAGCTTTCCACCAGATACAAGTTCCGCTGTCTTTATTGCAGCGTCCTCGAAGGTCCTGCCACGGATGAAGTCGGACACTACCCTGGCCATGTACTTGAGGTTGAGAAGATTTTCACCCCTCATCATTGAGATCCGCTTGATGTACTCCCCGTACTCTTCCTTTTCATCGTCGTCCATATACTCGAATAAATTCCGAATCACAAGATCTGTGAAGTGATCCCTGGGAGCTTCGCCAAACTCGTCCATGTAATCGTAGCAGAGCCTGACGAGAGATGCCGTGACCTTCGAGGTGAAGAACTTCATGGACAGGGAATCTCGAACTCCTCTCAGGAACTTCGTGGATGTAACGGCGCATGCCAAGAAGCAGTCCTGAATGTGCTGGGTAATTATCTCGTGCTTCACTGTAACGATCTCCTTTCATTTTGAGTTGTTGATTTCTTCTGTCGTCTACAGTCCTGATCCTTTTGCATACTTAGGATGGAGCCACCGGCAATCCTGCTGAAGGCCCTCGGATCAAGATACTCCTCGAGCTCCTCAATGCTCAGATTGGTCGTGAGCACTGTTGGACGGGCATGAAGCTCTCGGTCGTGAATAAGCCTTGTTAGCCTACCTTGGCTGAACTCGGTCTCCTTGTCCGCAGCTATGTCATCCAGCAACAATACCTCATCCATGTTGCCCAATTGCCATTGCCTACGACGGCCCGTATCGTCATCACTTCGCATGTCATCGAACAGGTCGGGAACGTAATGGACGATCAACCTGTCGAGAACATCGGGGTCTCCAATATCATCGCCGTGCAAAAAGCTACCCCAACGGTCGAGCAGAGACTCCTTGTAGAACGCATAGAGGAGCCGCGTCTTACCAGCACCTGTTGGCCCCGTCACTGTGAGAAGCTCCCCATCTCCCGTCTCTTTGTAGTTGTCGTGGTAACGCTGGAGGATCTTGCCACATGAGAAATCACTGAACCTCGAATCAGCAAACTGAGCAGGTATACCGAACCGATGGGCCACGCCGACGTCCTCGAGTTCTTTCCGCCGCTCTTCCCTAATCCCCAGCTGCTCCAGATCCCGGCACTTAGCACACAGCGTCGGATGGAAACTGTCGAGCTGCACGGCGAACCCCCTGTCCACTTCCGCGCACCTGTCATAATCGAAGAAGATGTCGCTATAGGCATACACCTTCTTTCCACACTGCGGACAAGGCATCTTCGGCCACGCTTTCTTCTTCTTAGCTTTCTTTATCTGATTCATCACAAATCTCCTTTTCTTTCAGGTCGTCGCGAATCTTCATCAAGAGTTTCCCAAACTGATTTGCACCAACTTCACATCCCTTTCTGAAATCACAATTGCAGACACCCCGGGAATCATCATGCCATTGACTTCCCTCCAGGCGACGGTTCCCCAGTGGAGACGAGTCGCTCAGCCGGCTCACCTGATGGCGATACTTGACCCGAAGAATGTCATCGATCACCTTCAGCTTGATCTTCTCCCAGTCTTTCCTGATCGGCATCCTCTTGCCGACCCGCCTGGCCTCGACAGGTGTTTTGGTTTCTCGTATCTTTTCCTTCCATTCGCGCCTGCGAGTCTTGGCCGCCTGGTACGCATGCTCAGCCGTAGGCCAGAAATGCCCTTCATGTATAAACTGAAGGTAGTAAAAGTTGGACAGGAATCCGTACTCATTTCGGAACTTGGGGATGGTCATTTTCAACGCCTCCCTCCCATTCTTTTCATAAGCCTTGCAACCGCCTTATCATCATTCATATCCATAACCTCCGGGAGTGGGTGGTTACGTGTCTCGGTGGCAGGAATGTAACTACGCTTTATTCCCTTCCCCTCCTTCGCATTCAACCATTCATCAACATGATCATCATCCCGGTACAGAAGCGTGGGATGAATCCATTCCTTCTTGCCTTTACTTACCCCACGATGCCAGGGATCCTTAGACAGGTTGATAGCTGCCTTCTTCAAATCATCCACGGAGTACCCGGAATCGAAACGGGCACAGATCAATTTCTTCAGTTTGGGTGTAAGCCTCCAATCGTAGCTCTTCTTCTTAGTTGCCATAGCCTCCTTGTGATTCTCCAGAACGGTCATAGCCCGTCTTTCCCTCATCTTCCTATGTGCGATCTTGATCTGGATCTGTCCGGGGGAAAGTTGACTCTTGGTCCCTGAATCTCTTTCTTCTGAATCTCTTTCTTCTGGATCTATTACTATGGGGTTCTGTTTCGCCAAACGCCGGGGTTCTGATTCGCCAAACGCCGGGGTTATAGACGGTGCTATTCTCGGCGTTCTTGCCAGTTCCTCCTGCAAGATCGGGTGCCAAAGCAGTTCGTAGCGACAAGTTTTGTGCTTGAGCCTGTCAATGCCCTCTGGCGCTATTTTTCGTATCAGACCCTCCTTCTCAAGCCTCTTTAGACTGGCATTTATAAGTGTGGCGGACACGCCGAGATCTTCGGCCAAACGCCTTTGGCCGGGAAAGCAATTCATCTTATGGCCTAGATATTCGGCAAGCTTCCCATACGCTAACTTGTCCAATTGTTTGAGCTTCTTGTACCCTGCAACCGGGTCAGGTACCATGAGGAAGTGGAAATATCCACGGGGATTGTAGGGCTGTCCAATTTCTGGTTGAGGTATCATGGAATTGCACTCCTTACGTGTATCTGCAGAACAAGGGAAGGGCGTTTGTGTTGAGCTCATGCATGACTCGTCTCTCTCGTCAATAGCATGAAAACGAACGTGAGGTCATCTGATTCCAGGTCAATCGTGGCTGTTCTTGCTCCTTTCTTCACGGGGCCCATTCTGAAGCGCCACACGGTACACTGAACGTTCTTGCAGTGGCGCACAAGCTTGCGGCTTCGGCCCTGACAGTCGAGGCAGTTGTTCTATCTTCTGACAAAGCTCTTGTTGGCCTCCTGAGTGGGGCAACATGTGGCCCGCACGTTGCCCAACAGCTTGCCGCTTCTCTTCACGCCGCGACGGAGCTGCCTGAATGGCTGCTGCTCACTCGTTTTCGCCAGACGCCTTTCCCCGCCCCACTCACCAATCTGGCGAAGAGTAAGGAATTCACTTCGCACCCCCTTCCCCGGCGAGGGCATCAATGACAAGCAACCAACCCTTCTTGATCCCGTCAGGCAGCCGTGGCCAGGCCCCGACGATGCGCGCAAGATCGGGCGGAATGCTGCCAGATTTTGTGTTGATTTTACGTAGGCTTTGTGTTGATTTTACGGTCTGCGGTTGTCTGGGAGGTGTCCGCGCAAGGGCGCTATCTGTCCGGTCGGGCA
Source organism: Planctomycetota bacterium (assembly GCA_013202185.1). GTDB lineage: Bacteria > Planctomycetota > PUPC01 > JABMSA01 > JABMSA01 > JABMSA01. The sequence goes on along the minus strand of JABMSA010000114.1, from coordinate 5,927 downwards.
CATTGGGGCTGTTCGTAAGTCCTTGCGGGTGTGCAACTTGCGGCGTGTTCTGTCCCTGTTTGTCCTGCCCCTGTCCGGCGTTGGGGTCTTCAGCTGTTCGGCCCGATATAGGTTCGAATCCTCTCACCCCGACCAGTATGGCCGAGTTTGAAACAAACTCGGCCATACTGCTATAACAGGCAAACATTAGAACAGGTGACCAGGAGAGAAGAGCAAGGGCCTCCTCATGTAGAGGATGCCGCTGCTATGAGGTGAACCCGCCTGCGGTCGTATCGACAACATCGCCGCCTCCCAGCCGCGAGCACGCTTAATCAGAAATAAAGATGCACGACTTTGTCGTCGGGGTCTTTTCCGCCATCGTCTTCGAGGTCTTCGCCCACCGAGTAGATCAGCCTTTTGTCAAGGTCGTATCGCAGCGGCTTGCCGCTGAAATCGTCCTCGGGCACCTCGCAACGTCGCAGGCAGTCGCTTGCCGGTGGCAGGACTTATGCATCGCAAGACGTACGGGGGTGGGTCATGATGTACCCGCGCGGGGGCTCCAACGGACGGAAAATCACTTGATGTTGACGGCGGCAGGCTGTACAATTCGGGCTCCGGCAAGTAAACAACAGGACGATCGCTGGCCCGAACGGGGACAAGAAAGGCCCGGGCCCGTCCCGGTTCTGTCACTGCAACAAATGGAGCCCACAATGGAGAAGATCAAGGCGGCAAACATCGGCGCGGGCGGTTTTGGCGCGCATCGGCGCGGCACCATGCGCGACTCGGGCATGTACGACCTGCTTGGCTCGTATGACCTCAACCCGGAGGCCATGGCAGCAGCCGAGCGTGAGGACGGTGCCAAGCCGTGCGGAAGCTACGAAGAACTGCTCGAGCTGCCGGGCCTTGAGGCGGTTGTGGTTTCGACCGGCGGCAAGTTCCATGCCGAGCAGGCGGTGGCCGCGATGCGCGCAGGCAAGCACGTCTTTGTCGAGAAGCCGCTCTGCAGCACCCAGGCCGAGGTGGAAGAGCTTTACAGGGTGAAGCGCGACACAGGCTTGCACTTCGGCGTCGGCCACAATGACCACTCTCGTGATCCAATGTGCAAGTTCATCAGAGAGTACCTCGAAAACGGCAAGATCGGCAAGCTCGCGGCGATCGAGTCCAACTCCAGCCACTCCGGCGGGCTGGCCGGCAGCCCCGACAACTGGCGCTTCGATCCGGACAAGAACCCCGGCGGAATGCTTTTCCAGTGCGGCGTTCACGCTCTTCACAAAATGATGTACCTCTTCGGCCCCGTAACCGAAGTGGCGGCATTCCTCAGCTACGACGTGCACGTGACACGCACCGCAGACGTGGCCCAAGCACTGCTGCGGTTTGAATCGGGCCTCGCCGGCAACCTCAACTGCTACCACGTAACCGCCTACTATCATCAACTCCGACTTTTCGGCACTCACGGCAATCTCTACATCCATACACAGGAGGGCCGCGCCTGGTACCAGGAGCGAAAATCGGGTGCGCGCGAGATACCGGAAGAGGTCGAAGTGCCCAGGGGCGATAAAGAAGCGCAAAAAGAACACCGCTGCGGCAACGTCATCAGCTTCGCACAGGCACTTCGCGGCGAGATAGAAGAGCCCTGGCCGGGCCTTGACGAAGGCGCAAGGTCTGTTACGGTGGTCTTTGCCTGTGAGCAGTCATACAAGGAAGGCCGGACGGTCAAGGTGGTGCTGCCCTGACACAAACGCCGCCGGATCCGGTCTCGGAGGCAACGGAAGCACTTGGCAAACAAGCTCTGGTTCGACACACCCGCAAGCGAATATATGTGCGGCGTGCCGATCGGCAACGGCCGCCTTGCCGCCATGATCCTGGGCGGCATCGGCTCTCCGCTGGATCACCGGTCACCATTTCTCTGCCCGCCATGATATGGGTGGATTGGTGGGAGAAAGAACGGGCAGCAGTCGACGAGGAACGTTGACCCAATGCGCCGCTGCGAGCAAGAACGTATTTCGGCACGGATTGAAAACGCGCCCGTAGCGGTTCGTGCGCTTCCCGGTTTTCCTTGAGCACATTGCCAAGTTCGTCGATCTTTTCGTGCTACACCTCTTCGACCTCGAGGCCGAACACCCCGGCGATCATCCGTATGCTCGGCAGGTGGTGCCCGGTCATGACCAGATAGTGATGCGACACAAGCGATGCCATCAGCTTGTGGCCGTCGCGAACCTCTATGACGCCGCCGTTGCGGCAATCGGAGCCGGGGAATTGCGCGTAGCCTTTCAGCTCGCCCTCGGCGGCCGTTATCCTGCTCAACGTCGGATCGAGCTTGGCCAGGGTGATGTCGCCCGTGGGGAAGCGCGCATCAACCGCCGTGGCGTTGTCGTGGACCATCGCCAGCACCTTCCTCCGTAGCGTCCACTCGGCGGCGAACGACTTGGGAATCACGCCCATATAGCCGCAATGCACCAGCAGGACGTGGTTGGCCGGGTCGCCTTCCACGTCGGGGAATCGCTCGATGCGTTCGTGCTTGAGCGCGGCGTCGCCCATCAGAAACGGGTAGATGTTGGTCATCATGATCGGAACGCCAAGCGACTTGTGGAGGATGTACTTCGAGAGCATTGACATCGTGTCGGCCTCGCACCCCCACATGAGCTGCTTTTCCTCGTAAAGCATGCACCAGGCGAGGCAGGGGGTGGTGTCGGAGAAACGCGATGCACTGAGGCATTTGACGCCGATGCCGCAGATCGTCGGATCCTTCTCCAGCTCGCGCCTGATGGCAATGTACATCTTGACGGCGCTCAGGAGCGGCCGCCCATCGATACCCTCGGTGGGCCATTGCCACTTTCGCCAGGTCTCTTCCGCTTCCTGATCCGGGATCTCCTGCGCCCGGGCGCCCAGCGCTTCGAGGCTCTTTACCACGATGGAGATGCCAAACTTCTCCGCTATGCGCCGGCTGCATTCGTCCTGCCACCAGTAGAAGCGCGTGATTCTGCTCGCCTGCTCGACCTCGCGGGGACTGCCTGCGAAGACCACGAACTTGCCGCCGGCCATCCTGCGCCTGGCGCCCAGGGCGGCGCAGATGCTCCTGGCCTGATCGAGATTGTAAGGCGCGATGAGGCGAACACCCTCCGCCTTGAGACAACTGATCAGCTCCCAGTCCCACATCGACATCGTGCCGAACCCGGTGGTGATTGTCAGGACAGGCAGATCGATGCCCTTCAGGTCGTCCAATTGCCTGTAGGCCTGGCCCGACAACTGGGGAAGAACGACGGCATCGCCTTCGGGCAGTGGCTTGCCGAGGGCCACCGGGTCGAGCACTTCCGCGCAGCCCTCGAGGAGATCGGTCAGCGTTCGGAGCTGCCGGTTGAATGTCTCGTCATTTCCATGACCGAAGCGCACGGGGATCAGTCTTGCCTTCATCGGATGAATCCTATTCTCTTGCTGCGGCGGCGATGGCGGAAAGCTCGTCGAACTCCGGTCCGCCGGTCGGGATATCAAGATCAAACACCTCGGCGATGACGCGTGTCCAGCCGTGGACGAAGTAGCCCCAGCCGTCTTCGATGGCGAGTTTGCGTTCGGCTTGCTGCCTGCGGGCCTGCTCGAGAAAAACCAGGTCGCCGCGATAGTTGAAATCCCACGCCAGGCCGTGCTCGGGAAAACGCGCCGCGTCGGTGAGCGGCGAGCCGGGGGCGTCCTTGCCCAGACCCGTTGCGTTGACCACCAGCGAGTGCGGCGCCAGGCCGTTGATCACGGCATCGTTGTTCTCGGCATTCGGGGTGTGATGATACTCCACGGCTATGCCCGCGTGAAGTTTCTCGTGAATCCCGCGGATCTCGTCGAGGCGGCCGGTCGAGCGGTTGGTGACGACAATCCTCGCCGGCCGATCGCTGCCGAACTCCTCTTGCATCATGTAACTGGTCAGTGCGATCGACGATCCGCCCGCACCCAGGACGAGCGCCTCGCCGCCGGTGTTGCGCCAATGATCTTTCGGCAGAAAGGCCCCGAGCGCCAGGCCGCTGGTGATCGGATCCTTGGCGTGGCCGATCAATCGGCCGTTCCGTTTCGAGATGCTGCTCACCTCGCCCATCAGCTCGGCGTACGGGTACAATTCGTCGAACATCTCGCGACACGCCTTGAGCAGGTCGATCTTGTGCGTCGTGACCAACGCACCTTTCGACAGCTCGTCTTTCTTGATATGAAGAACGATCCGCCGATACACTTCCGGGTCGTCGTGCTGTTTGCAGTCGATACCCTTGAGGGTCACATCTTGCGGCGCCCCGATCCCAAGGTGCTGGGCCCAACGCGGGAAGACCTTCATTATCGAGCTGCTGCCGGTTGTGACGCCGATGAAGTACATCGTCGGGATCACGGCGGCCGGATACGCGGCATCGGATGCAGCCCGGATGGCTTCTGTCATCGAGTCGATGCTCCGTCAGGCTTCTTCAGCAGGCTCTCGCGGCAGGTGCGGCGGGCGTTGTTCTTGATCACCTGCGCGTAGAAACGTCGTGCTTCCCCTAATGATACGTGTCTGGGTTATGAAATCAACATGAATGATGCCAAAGCGAAGAGCGCAACCCCGCACGGCCCGTAGTAGCTTCGCCAGTGGCTTCACGGCCTCTGCCAACCCCGGATTACACGAAAAAACTTCTTGACTCGCGAAGCCCCGCCCATTAGAATGGCGCTTAACAACGTCGGCGTTCGGTGGCCTGCTATACATTGGCTGCTGCTCCGACATTCCGGCATGGCGCGGATTCGGTTTTGTCGCCCCGGCCAGGTTGTGTCCTTGCACTGCAAGGGCTTATTTCATGCGTTCGAACAGCACTTCATACGCGGAGGACGATCTGTGCGTCCGGCCTGAGGGGGTTCTTGCCGAGCCTTTTTCCCGGGCCGGCAACTTCCAACGCGTATTTCTGAATTGAGTTTGCATAGGCTCCGATAATAATGTAGTTGTCAGCAAATCCAAACGTCTGAGGCCGATCCACCTCTGCGGCTACCATGGAAAGAAATCAACCTCCAGAGAAGCGCAGACCTGTTGAGCCGCCCTCCCCCGCCAAGGAGCAGGAGCCGGCGGCGGAAGAAATCGATGTGCGTCGCGCCATCGATGAAAGCGCAAACAAGACCACGCTGGAAGACCTGATGCGGCGCGGCTACTCGAAGGTGAAGGTGCTTCGCCGCGACACGATCAGCGAGCTTATCAGACAGGCCGTGTCGAAGAGCATCGAGAATCGCGCGGCCGGCCTCCTGGAAGAAAAGCGCGCCGAGATTCAGAAAGAAAGCACTAAGCTTTTTCGGCAGCTCCTCGCACAGTACGCTGCCCTCCCGACCGACCAGCAGACGTCACCGCCTGAGCCGCCCGGCCCCGAAGCCAAGCCCCGCAAAACATCCAAGATCGGCGACTCGTCGGCGGCCGTGGCCGACGCCGCCCACCTGAATGCCATCGAGGGGAGGATGGAGAAACTCCTGGGCATGTTGGAAAGAGCCGAGCAAGTTGTCAGCCGCCTCCACACCGCCTCCAGCAGCGCCGGAAGCCAGCCCGACGGGGCCGATCCGCCGGAACTGGACGGTCGGGCAAAAGAAATGCTCGAGCAAATACTCTCGCAGAATCTGGACTTGCAGGAACCTGAATGAACATCTTTCGCCAAATCACCCTGTTCGGCCGCGTGGCACGCTGTCCGAAAGGAGCAAACTGATGACCGAACCGTTCGAGGCGGGAAATGAATCCTCCGTGTACGCCTCCGACAACGAGGCGCTGTTGATCGGCATAGACCTGGGCACCTCCCGCAGCTCGATCGCAGCACTCAATGGCGTTCGCGATGTGATCGAGAGCTACGTGGGCTGGCCCAAGGACTCCGTGGCGCTGCGACACCTCAAGAAGAAAGTGGTATTCGGCAAGGAAGCGCTCGATAACCGCCTGTCGGTGGACCTCTTCCGTCCTCTCGAGAAAGGCGTGCTCAAGC
>JABMSA010000113.1 GCA_013202185.1 Planctomycetota bacterium | reverse complement strand
GGGTCTTTGAGTGTGCTTGTGGTTATTCCGATGACCGGCTTTTTCATTGCCGCCGTTTGCCGTATTGCTGTTCGTAGTATTTCATGTATTCGCCGGTCTTTATCCGCCGCCACCAGTGGGCGTTGTCGCGGTACCAGTTGATCGTAAGGCGCAGGCCTTCGGTGAAGCCGTGCGCCGGGCGCCAGCCCAGCTCCGATTGGATCTTCGAGCAATCGACCGCGTAGCGCAGGTCGTGGCCGGGTCGGTCGGCGATATGCTCTATCATCGATTCGTCCTTGCCAAGCTCGGCGAGCAGCAGGCGCGTGATTTCGATGTTGGAGCGTTCGTTGCCGCCTCCGATGTTGTAGATCTCCCCCGGCCGGCCGTCGCGGAGCACGGCGTCGATGGCGCAGCAGTGGTCGCCCACGAAGATCCAGTCGCGCACGTTTGCACCGTCGCCGTAGATGGGCACGGGCTTGTCGGCCAGGAGGTTGGTGATGAACAGCGGAACGATTTTCTCGGGGAACTGGTACGGCCCGTAGTTGTTGGAGCAGCGCGTGATGACAGCCGGCAGGCCGTGGGTATGATGATACGCCCGCACGAGCATGTCGGCCGAGGCCTTCGACGCCGAGTAGGGGCTGTTGGGCGCGAGGGGCGTGCGCTCGGTGAACCGGCCCTCGGGGCCCAGCGAGCCGTATACCTCGTCGGTCGAGATTTGGACGAACCGCTCGAGGCCCGCCTCGCGGGCGGCATCGAGGAGCGTTTGCACCCCGGCAACGTTTGTGCGGACGAACCGGGAGCTGTCGATTATGCTGCGGTCGACGTGGCTTTCGGCGGCGAAGTTCACGGCCGCATCCACGCGGCCCATCAGCTCGGCGGCGAGATCGAAGTTGCAGACGTCGCCGCGAACGAATTCGTAGCGCGGATCGGCTTCGACGTCGGCGAGGTTCTCGAGGTTGCCCGCGTAGGTGAGGAGGTCGAGGTTGATTATCTTCTCGACCTTGCCGTGCGAGAGCATGTGGCGGATGAAGTTTGACCCGATGAATCCGCAGCCGCCGGTGACGAGGATTTTCTTCATTTTGGTCAGCCTTGCGATGCCGGCCGTTCAGTTGTCGTCGATCTTGTTTGCGCCGTGTTGCTCGACGAGGCACGATGCCCGGTGAAGCGAGCCGAACGTGCCGGCGTCGGTCCACCAGCCGTCGAGGAAGCTGCAGGCCATCTTGCCGCCCTTGATGTAGGCGTTGTTGACGTCGGTGATCTCGAGCTCTCCGCGGGCAGACGGCACGAGACCGGGCAGGATGTCCCACACGTGATCGTCGTACATGTATATGCCGATCACGGCGTAGTTGCTCGGCGGCTGTGCGGGCTTCTCTTCGATTCCGACGAGGCTGTCGCCGTCGAACCGCGCCACGCCGAATCGCCGGGGATCGTCGACCTCTTTCAGGAGGATTCGCGCGCCTTCGGGCTGCGCGGAGAACTCGCCGACGGCGCGGCGGATATTCTTTTCGATGATGTTGTCGCCGAGCACAACCAGTACCCTGTCAGTGCCGGCGAAATCTCGTGCGAGCCCGAGCGCTTCGGCAACGCCGCCCTTGCCTTCCTGTTGCGCATAATGCAGATGATCGAGGCCGAACTCCTCGCCGTTTCCGAGCAGCCGCCGCACTTCGCCCGCACCCGCCCCGCCCGTGACGACCATGATGTCGGTGATCGCGGCGTTGATGATGCACTGGATCGGGTAGTAGATCATCGGCCGGTCGTAAACGGGCAGCACGTGCTTGTTGGTGATCCTGGTAAGAGGATATAGCCGCGTGCCGAGCCCGCCGGCGAGGACCACGCCTTTCATTCAGCCGTCCTTTCCACTGAATCCTGGTATGATCTGAACAGTGCAGTCGTTACATTACATGTTAGACCAACCGCCCGCCGACTTCAATGGAAAAATTGTTCTTTGCCGGCAAAATGAATGTACTTATCATATTGTGGGAGGAAAACTCTTGGGCTTTCAGAGGGGTGTATTATTTTGTAAGAACTCCCGAACGCTCCAAGTATTTTGTTTACAGCACGCCAGAGCCTGCTATAATAGTGGCAGCGTTGGGGCTCCACGAAGGAGCCAATGGGCTGCCGGGAAAATGGCGCTCCCACGAAGATGTGTAAGGATATGGAAGCCGGAGGCCTGCGATGAATTTTCCGATAAGTCTTCTGATCGTCGCCGTGTTTGCCGCTGTGTGCGCAGCGGCCGAACCGGTGATACAGCAGGAAGACTTCTCTTTCACGAGCGCGTTTGACGGCACGGGGCCGCTGAAGGCGACGGTCGTGTTTCAGCGGGCCGCGAAGAATCACCCGATGATGGTGGTCCAGCACGGATCCGAAGGCGCCAGGCACCAGGTGTTGTTCTCCGCCCGGCGAATGGCGGCGCGCGGCTATTTCTGCGTGTGCATCAGCACTCGGGGGTGGGACGGCTCGGCGGGCCGTCACGACGACGGCGGCATCGAGATCATGGACATATACGACGGCATCCGCGCCGCCGCAAAGAAGTACTCCGGCAAGGCCGACGGCTCGCGCGTGTCGATCATCGGATACTCCCACGGCGGCGGAAACGCCTTCCTTGCCACAGTTCGCTTTCCTTACACGTTTCGTGCGGGGATGGCTCTGTTTGGCGTCGCCGACTACGGCATGTGGACCAGGCTGCAGAGCTCTTGCAGGGCCACGGTGGCAGAGGCCGTGGGCGGCACACCCGAAGCAGTGCCGGGCAAGTACGCCGCGCGCAATGCCTCGCTGGCTGCCGGCAACCTCAGCGGCACGCGGTTTCACATCGCATACGACGAAGCCGAAACCCTCTGCCCCATCCCGATGAACGACGCATTCGTGGCGGCCGCGCGAAAGGCCGGATCCCGAGACGTCTTCGTGCACGTGAGCAGAAAAACCGACAAGCATCGATGGACCCACGGATACAACTACGGTCACCTCTCGCCCATCGAAGACGTTTTTATGGACGACATCGAAAAGCACAGCCCCCCCAGCCCCGTGATGCCGCCGGCCGGCGAACTGACCGTGATAGGATTTGTGGTAACGCCACGCTTCAGGTGCGTGCTCGGCAACGGCGACGATGCCGCGGCACGCCTGCGATACGACCTTCGCAACGGCACGGCGAAGTTTCATTTCACACCGCTCACGCGCAACAAGCAAGTGAGCGCCAAGGTGACCTTGCCCGACGGCGCCGACTGCGACGTCGAGATAATCGTCGACGGCCGGAAGGTGGACGTTATCCGGAACGGCGCAGAATTGATGGCTGAGACGACCATCGAATCAACCCTCGGCTTCCGTGAAGAAGAATAGGAGCTTCCGGTTTTGGTGTAGGTGGCCTTGGAAGTGCAGCTTTAGGCATTCGTGTCCGAATCGTCGTCGTCGAATCTTAGTGCTCTGGTTCGTAAGTACGGCAACATATTCTCATATCTCGATTCTGCAGGGCGCTCGGCGATGGTATTGTAGAGACGCCCCGGTGGTCCGTCTCCTTTAACACGCCCCGCCGGGGCGTCTCTACAATAGCTTGCGGAGGGGCTTTGCCTTCCGCGTGTTTTCATATTGAAACCCGCAGAGGCAGAGAGTAGACTATATGATGGCGCGACGCCGCACGACGCGGCCGCCCGATGTATTGCCCAATGCAACGCAACATCGATTGTAGCGTGGACACAAGCCAGAGAGGAGAAGCCATGAAGCGACAGCACTTGATAATGACAGCCGTGCTGGTTGCGGTGGTGGCGGCGATGCTCATCGGCACCGCCGGCCACACCGCCGAGAAGCGCGGCGAGAAGGAACAACCCAGGCTCGACGCAGTGACGCGCGTGGACGTCGGCCCGCTCCTGAACAAGATCGACGACCTCGAAGCGGAAATTGCGCGGCTGCGCTCGACCACCGAAGAAATCGGCCGGAGCCTGAAAACAATTCAGGAGAGCGTTGGCGACATGCAGGACTCAATGGCCAGCCTCAAGCGCCCCGACAAGTGGCAGTATCACTTCCTTTACAGGGTGAGCAAGACCGCCGCCAACAAGCTCGGCGAGCAGGGGTGGGAGTGCATCGCCGCCCACACAAACTACATATTATTCCGCAAGCCTCTCGTCGAAGAGCCCCAGGAATAGGCGAGGGACAAACCGATGGGCGCACCGGCGTTTTCGGTCGTCGTACCTGTTTACAACGAGGAAGAAAACCTCCCGATCCTCATACCGGCGGTGGTCGAAACGATGGAAGCCATCGGCCGGAGCTACGAGGTGCTGCTGATCGACGACGGCAGCACCGACCGCAGCTACGCCGTGATGCTCGAGCTCAAGCAGAGCCACCCCTCCCTGCGATGCCTCAAGTTTCGGGCCAACGCCGGCCAGACCGCCGCGATGGCGGCAGGGTTCGAGCAGGCGCGCGGCGACGTAGTCATCACGCTCGACGCCGATCTGCAAAACGACCCGGCCGACATCCCCAAGCTGCTCGAGAAGCTCGACAACTACGACGCGGCATGCGGCTGGCGGCACGACCGCCAAGACTCGCCCTGGAGGCTCATCCAGAGCCGAATAGCCAACTGGGTCCGCAACAAGCTCTCCGGCGAGCGCATCGTCGACACCGGCTGCTCGCTGAAAGCATACAAGCGCGAATGCCTGGCCAAACTCAAGCTTTACAATGGCTTGCATCGATTCCTGCCTACGCTCATCAAGATGGAGGGCTACACGGTTACAGAGGTGAAGGTGAGCCACCACCCCCGGCGGCACGGCGAGCCGAAATACGGAATGTGGAATCGCGCACTGCCGGCGCTTCGCGACCTTCTTACGGTAAGGTGGATGAAAAAGCGCCACCTCAATTATGAAATCGAGGAAGAACGGTGATCGAAAGTATTTCCAACTCCCTGGGCGAAATCATTCAGAAGCTTGCCGGTCCCGATCGCATTTGGTACGCATTGGGATTTCTCGGGCAGATCGTTTTTACCATGCGGTTCGTGGTACAATGGATCGCCAGCGAAAAACAGGGCAAGAGCGTCATTCCGGTCAAGTTCTGGTATTTCAGCATTGCCGGCAGCGTGGTGCTGCTGATTTACTCCTACTGGAGAAAGGACCCGGTGTTCATCCTCGCCCAATGCTTTGGCTGCTTCATTTACTTTCGCAACCTGAAGCTCCTCTCCAGGGAAAAGCGAGCCGCCAAAGGCTGAGGGCTATGAACGACGAAAAGTCATTCTCGAAGCTCTGCCTTCTCCTCCCGCCGGCATTGTGGCGGCCATGGCTTCAACACGACGCGGATGCGTGGGAACAGATGAAACTTCGTGATCAAAACTCGCAACCAATCAGCCTTCAACCTCGGCATTGATCTGGGCACTTCGTCCGTCAAGGCGATCCTCGCCGCCGAAGACGGCTCCGAGATCCGCGCGGCAACCGCCCCCTGCACAATAGATCACCCGCTGCCGGGCCATGCAGAGGCCGATCCCGGCGGGTGGTGGAGCGCCGTGGTACGGGCCGTGTCTTCGCTCGATGCCGCCGGCGCAAACATCCGAGGCATCGGCATCAGCGTGCTCTATCCCGCGCTGATACTCTTCGACGATCAAATGCAGCCGCTCCGCCCGGCGGTGCTTTATTGCGACCAACGCGCCGCCGCCGAATCCGAAGAACTCATCGGCCGTTACGGCCAGGCCCGCGCCAGGGCCCTCACCGGCTCGGCTTTTCCAGCGGGCACGTCGGCCGTAACCTCGCTCATGTGGTTGGGCCGCCACGAGCCCGAGACCTTCCAACAAACGGCGCGCCTCGGCTTCGCAAACACCTTCCTCGTTCACAAGCTCACCGGCCGGTTCGCGACCGATTTCTCCAATGCGTCGATATCGGGCCTTTACGACACCGGCAAGAACCAATGGCATCGCGAGCTTTGCGAGATCGCGGGCGTGGCACCCGAGGCCCTGCCCGCCGTCATCGCTGCCGGTGCCGTTGCGGGCAGGCTCTCAGCCGACGCCGCAAGGCAGCTTGCACTGCCGGCCGGCCTGCCGGTGGCCGCCGGAGCGGGCGACACCGTCTGCTCCGCGCTCGGCATAGGCGTCGCCGACGAGACCGAACTGTTCGTGAGCTGCGGCAGCACAAACTGCTTCGCGGGGCTCTCGGCCGAGCCGGATTTCGACAACGGCCTGGTCAACACATCGCACCTCGATGCGCACACCTGGATCAATATCGGGTCCACGAGCGCCTCGGGAGCCGCCATACAGTGGTTCGTCGACACCCATCTCGGGCCGGGCGACTACGATCGGTTCTTTGACCTCTGCCGTGCGAGCGCGCCCGGCGCCGGCGGCGTGGTGTTTCTGCCTTACCTGGCCGGCGAGCGCACCCCCCTCTACGACCCGCGCGCGAAAGCCATGTTTTTCGGGATCACGCTCTCCACGTCGCCGGCCGACCTCGCACGCAGCGTGGCCGAAGGAATATGCTTCGCCGACCGCCACATCCTCGAAACCTTCGAGCGCAACGGCAGGAAAATCGAGCAGATCCTCGCGGCGGGCGGCGGCACCAAAGACCAGCTCATGCGAAGAATCCGCACCGACATAACCGGCAAGCAGATAGCCTTCTGCGGATTCTCCGACGTGGCGGCACTCGGCGCGGCGCTCCTGGGCGGCGTAGCCGGCGGCTGCTATGCCGACTGGCGCCAGGCGGCCGAAGTTGGCCGCCGAGCCGCCGGGTTCAAGCTCAGCAAGCCCAACATGACCGCCCATCATTCCTACGACAACGCCTACCGCATCTTCAAGCAGCTCTATCCGCGCATCAAAGACTTGTTCGCCTGACGGCCGATGGCGGCGGGTCGGAAGATCAGTGGGGCAGCCGTTCAGTACGCGAATCCGTCTTGCGATCCCGTTTTCTCAATCCATTTGATTCCGGAATCCCAAGAGTTTTTGAAATATGAGATCAGGGGGCACGCGTACGCCCATGGCTAGGCTATAGTTTCGCACGGCACCGAGGATAGTGAGAATTATTTCTTGATTTCCACACAAACGTGTGGTATACTTCGTAATCGGAAAAAATCATGAGCAAATCCGACGAATTACGGAAGAGACTCGAGGCCGCCAATCGCGGGCCGCTGCCACCGCAAGAGAAACCGCGCGCCCCGTCTGAAGAGGAAAAACTCCGCCGCCTTCTCCGGAAGAGCCAACAGGCGAAGCGCCCCGAGCCTGCGGAGGAAGAGCCCGCGAAAGCCCAGCCGGAGCCGATCGTCTTTCAGCGCGATCTGCCGCGCCGCGAAACGCCGTCGCCCGCGCCGGTTGCCGGGCCGCACGTTGTTCTCGAAGAGGCCGTCGAGGGCATCCACGCCGGCACGCCCGACGGCTCGGGGGTATTTCTCGTCGAACGGAACCTCATCGGCGCCGAAGAAAGCTGGCAGCAACTGTGCAGCGGCCTTGCGGATGCACTCGCGAAAGAAACCTCCGGGCTCCGGTCGCAGTTGCAGCATATCGGCGCACCCGACGATCTGCAGCCGGAAGACCTGGTCTTCTTCGATCTCGAAACAACGGGCCTCACCTCGTCGCCGCTGTTCCTGATCGGTGCGATGGTGTGGAGCGGCCAGGGCCTCGTTACGCGGCAGTTCTTCGCCCGCGACTACTCGCAGGAGCGCGCCGCCATCGAGCTTTTCCTCGAGCTTGCCGCCGGGCGCAAACTGCTGGTATCGTTCAACGGCAAGAGCTTCGACCAGCCCTACGTGCGAACGCGCGCGGCGGCCAATACCGTCCGGTGCAGTTTCAACATGCCCCACCTCGACCTGCTGCACGTTGCACGGCGGCTGTGGCGGCATCGCGTGCCCGACTGCAAGCTCCAGACGCTCGAGCGCTGCATCTGCGGGCGGCTGCGCCACGGCGACATACCCGGGCATCTCATCCCCGACGCATACCACGCATACGTCCGCACCGGCAACGCCGTCCAGATGGTCGACGTCCTCCAGCACAACTTCCTCGACCTCGTCACCATGGCCGACCTGATCGTGCGCCTGCCGGGGGTGGAGGATGACGAATGTCCGTGACTCCGTGGGTGAGATGTCAAGCGGCGCGCATTGACCCAATGATGTTATGTCCTTGACCTCATCTTCCGCCGCTGGTAAGATACTCATTATACCGTCTGTTCTCGCCGGTGACCTGCGTATGGACGTTGACGCCTTTCTGAAAGAGATCCGATCACTGCCGGACTACAGCGGGCAGGTTGTGCATGTTCACGAGGTGCCGGCCCGGCCGGCGCACTATGCACCGGGCAACGCCGAGCTTACCCAGCCCACGCGCGAGATGCTGCGCAGCCGCGGCATAGAACGCCTCTACACGCACCAGGCCCGGGCGATACTGGCCGTGCGCAACGGCGAAGACGTGCTGGTTGTCACGGGAACCGCCAGCGGCAAGAGCCTCTGCTACACTGCGCCGATCATCGAAATGCTGCAGGCCGAGCCGGGCGGCCGATCACTGCTGCTGTTTCCGACCAAGGCGCTTTGTCAGGATCAGTACAAGGCGTTTCGACAGGGGCTGGACGCCGCCGGGCGCGGAAACGTCCTCGCCGGGGTGTTCGATGGCGACACTCCCGCCGGCACCCGCCGCAAGCTGCGCGACGGAGCGTCGGTCATCTTTTCCAATCCGGATATGGTCCACGCGGTAATGATGCCACAGCACGCGCGCTGGGCCGAGTTCATCGCAAAGCTGCGTTACCTGGTGCTCGACGAGCTGCACGTGTACAGCGGCATCTTCGGCGCCAACATGGCCAACCTCCTGCGGCGGTTCGACCGCCTGTGCCGGCACTACGGCAACCGGCCGCAGATCATCGCATGCTCGGCAACCATCGGCAACCCGTCCGAACTGGCCGAGCGGCTCACCGGGCGGAGCGTAACGCTGATCGACCGCGACGGCAGCCCGCGCGGCAGACGGGTATATGCCTTCTGGAATCCGCCGGTCATGCGACAAACAACATGGCGTTCCAGGCGCAGCGCAAACGTCGAGGCACACGAGCTGATGGCCGAGCTGATCCGGCGCGGCTGCCCAACCATCACATTTTCCAAGGCGAAGATGACGGCGGAGATGATCCACCGGTACGTCTGCGAGGCGCTCCATGGCACGGCCCCGCACCTCATGAAAAAGGTGACGCCATATCGCGGCGGCTACCGGCCCGAAGAGCGCCGCGAGATCGAGCGGAGGTTGTTCTCGGGCGAACTGCTCGGCGTGAGCACCACGAGGGCGCTCGAGCTGGGCATCGACGTCGGCGCGCTCGACGCCTGCATCGTGGTAGGCTATCCCGGCACGCTTGCGAGCTTCCTTCAGCAGTCGGGCAGGGCCGGGCGAGGTGAGCGCGATACGCTCGTTGTGCTCGTAGGGCTCGATACCGCCATCAACCAATACGTGATGAGCAATCCGGAGTATCTGTTCGAACGGGCCATCGAGCAGGCGGTGATCGACAAGGACAATCCATTTGTCATCATCAGCCATCTGCGCTGCGCGGCGCACGAGCTTGTCCTGCCGGCCGGCGAGGCAGGTTGCTTCGGGCCGCACGCGGACCTTGTGCTCAAGATACTGGAAGAGAATCACAAGGTGCGAAAGATCAGCGACAACTGGTATCACGCCGCGTCGGAAACGCCGCAGCACGAGATGTCGCTCCGCGATACCGTCGACGCCAACGTGCTCATCGAAGACGTCGACACCGGCGCGGTGCTCGGCGAGGTCAATAAGCTCGATGCGTCGCCGATCCTGCATCCCGAGGCGATTTACATGCATCGCGGCGACACCTACCGCGTGCTGAAGCTCGACTTCGAGAAGAACATAGCCACCGTCAAGCGCGAAGACGTGGATTACTACACGCAGCCGCTCGGCGGCACCGACGTGCACCACATCGACGCGCAGCTTCGCGAGAAGCCGTTCGGCACCGGCCGCGCCTGCTGGGGGGAGGTGACCGCCTACTTCTGCAATCACATGTACGAAAAGATACGCTTCTACGAACTCGACGCTATCTCGCGCCACGGCTTGGACCTGCCGACCTTCGTGCTCGAGACGATGGCCGTGTGGCTGGTGCCGCCCGAACAACTGATGAACCAAGTGCGCGAGGCCCGCCTCGACGCACACTCGCCCCTGCGCGGCATCGGCTATGCCACGAGGATGCTGCTG
>JABMSA010000112.1 GCA_013202185.1 Planctomycetota bacterium | reverse complement strand
GTACGCGGTAGATGGCGTTGAGGCCGAAATTGCCCGCCTCCTCGGCCTCTACCTCGTCTATCACCAGGAAATACTTCTCCTTGTTCCAGACAATGTTCCGCCGCCAATCCATCCCGTTGTAGCCGTTCAGATACGTCTGCGTCATGCCGACCTGTGAGAAATCCCCCACCTGCGCGACGCCGGTCAGACGCGGGATCGGCTCGAACATGCCGTCACGATAGATCACCAGCGTATTGTGCTCGACCGTGTCGGGGACGAAGTAGCCATGGTCGAAGATGCGGTAGGCTCCCTTGTCGGTGTACTCGATGATGGAATTGCCGTCCGGGTGGGCGTGGTAGCCGTGCGATATGCCACCCAGTATCAGGTACTGGTCCTCCCGCTCGAAGCTGGTGCGGAAGGTTATCTTGTCAAAGCATTCTTCGCGGGGCGGTGTCGGGTCGGCGTCCAGAAGCGGATTCATCTGCGACGGCGCGGTCCCGAGCACGCTGTTGCGACCCTCATATACCCAGTCCGGCAGCGACACGACGTGCACGCCGAGCATGTCCTCCGGCAACTTCGGCTGCACCACGTCCTGCACGTAGGAATTGTATGAGAAGTTAGCCCTGCCGTGACCCGAGGTGCGGTCGTAGGCCCACAGATAGCGGCCGTCCCTGTACTTCCACGCAGACGCCAGAAATTGGCTTGGCCAGTAGCCGGCCCGGTACATGCTGCCGGTGTCGCCAAAGCCCGCAGCCCCGCCCAGATTGTTGATTACGGCTATCCCGTAGTCGCATGACTTGCGCGCCATCCCGCTGTCGAACCATTCGCCATAGTGTGCCGGCAGCGCGTAGTAGAAGGTGTCGTATATCGTCATCCCGCCATAGCCGGGGCAGTCCTCAACTGACCGCCAGAACTTCGCCTTGCCCTGGAAGCGCGCCTCCGCCCACGCCAAGAGCCCGGCCACGTCCGTGTCATAGTACTTGCTGAAATAACGGGCGATGTCCCACGTCACGCGGCTGTCCCAGTCATTTCCGGTCGGCCGCGTCGGCATCACCGCCTCCTTGTTGGCATCACGGAACTTGTTGGCGAACATCCAGAGGAACTCGGTTACGTCGGCCCGATCCTCGTCCGAAAAGCCGGGCGCCTCCTCCATGTTGTCCCACATGTTGAAGATGTAGAACGCGCCCCGCGCATCCCCCACCGCCTTCATCTTCGCCACTATCTCTGACAGGATCGGGACGATGCCCTTGAAGATCTCTACATCGTCCGGATTGCCGGTCAGGTAGTAGCGCACGGCCGCCCCGTTCAGTGCGCCGGCTACGGCGCGGAAGTTCTTCCCCTTGGCCCCGTCTATGCGCGACTGAATGGCCCCGGGGTTGCTCTTATAGGTTACCGCGCTGCCCGGCAGCACCACCTTCACCGTATGCGGATACGAGATGTCCCCCTCCTTCGGCAGCGTGCTGATGAAGTAATCGGCCGCCTCATTCACCGAGGCGACATCCGCGCCACCGATATAGACGAAGCTGGTTCCGGCCCCGAGTGGATCATGCACGGTTCGCACCACATAGCTGCCGTCGCCCGGCCAGCCCTTGTCCAGGCAGACATAGTGCTCATCATAAATGTGCTCGACCAGCGGGTTGTTGGCAAAGTATCCGACCAGTATCGCGTTTGAACTCAGCAGCTTACTCACCGACGCCTTCGAGGCATCCAGCAGCGCTAATTCGGCCCCGGACAGCTTTTTGATCGCCGCGACGATCTTCGCGCCGACCCGCGCATAGTCATCCCCCGGCGGCACAACCAAGAGGCATTTCGACGTACTTCCATGCGTGATAGCCACTTCAGTATGGAACGTCTTCAGCTTCGGCAGCGGCGCGATCTCTTCAGCTGCCACACCTCCGCAAAACGTCATCTGTATTGTGCCAAACAGCACCAGACACGCACGACTGTACATTTTCATTTCAGTATAGCCTTTTTTCAGGTGACATGGTTACCATGGCATAGGCTTGGCGCAATTCCCTACTGTAGCACGCGGGTCCCTGCCGTGCTGATCCCTGGTGGTTCATCCATGATCGACTATGAGCGCAATTGGAACTCATAGAGAACAGAGCTTGTCAGGAAAACACTCCACCGCGACGCCCCGTTTTCCAGACACAGGGAGGGTGGGCTTGTCAGGAAAACACTCCCCGCGCCATGGTCTGTGCTTGTCGCTTACAAAGGCGCGGAGGTCGCGAAGGCAAACCCGAAGGGCTGGGAAAAAGCCCTAAAAAGACTCTTT
>JABMSA010000111.1 GCA_013202185.1 Planctomycetota bacterium | reverse complement strand
GTGGTGGCGGCGGTGGACACCGTTGTCGAGATTGGCATCTCGCGACCGATGCGGATTCTCGCCTGGTGATTATTCAACGCGAGAATCGAGGGCTTCGACAGGATGTCTGCCGAGCCGTTCTCGACCAGCAGGCGAAGCTGCGCCTCAAAACCGCCCGGGGCGAGAACGAAATCGCTGTATTTGACGGTGGCCGGCTTGATGCTCGTTCCGCCGACGACTTCTGCCTTGTGCGAATACGTTACCCGGTGATCGGTGACGCTGAAATCGACGCCCAGCTCGCGGAGCTTGTCTTGGCTCACCTCCACAATCATACCCTCGATGAGTATTTGGTGCGCCGGGACGTCGATGACCTCTTGCAGGTCGTCCATAAGGCCCGCGAGCGAGTCGGGGGCGGCCGGGTCGTAGGCTATCAGCAGCCGCTGCTGGGCCGAGGAGTCGGTGACGCTGGCCAGGCTGCTCCCGCCAAGGCTGGGCGTCAACGTGCCCATCCTCCCCGTCCGGGCCTTCGCCTCGACGAGCGACGTGTTGTCGGAATCGACAAACGCGGTTATCATCGGCAGGCGATAGTCAGTGACGCTCGCGAGAGTGTATACCTTATTCTCTCCGACTCCGGCGGCTTCCGTCATTTCAATGACGTTGTATCCCATCATCTTGAGCGCCCCGAGCGCCCGGTCCACACGGATGTAGCCCAGGGGGAAGTCCATCACCTTCGCATTGGCGAGTATGTCGGCAATGGCGCGGCTCTTCAGGATGCCCACTTGCTCGGCGGCCGCCTTGCTGATGGCCTTCACGTCCTGCAAGAGTTGTTCGTCGTCGTTGGATGCCTTGATGATGAGGAGTTTGCCGGCACTCACGGGCCTCAAGGCGATCATGACGGCACCGGCCACGCCGGGCTTCCTGTATACCTTCACGTGCTCCAGGTTGTCTTCGGGACCGAACAGCGCGCCTGAACTGGCAACGGCGGTGTAGCCCATCCCATGAGTCATGTGAACCAGGAGATGATCGGCAAGGGACTGGACAGCCTCGTCGGAAACAGGCGGGAGTTGAAAAATCCCCGCGGACTTCCCGGGGATCGGCTCCTCGCCACCGGCAACACTCGAAAACACAAGCAGAAGTGCAGCGACCGGCACCACAAGCCGCCGGCCGGCTCGAGGTCTCGATCGGTTGTTCTCAGAAGCATTCACGCGGGTATCAATCACTTTTCAGCAAAAAGCAGAAAGGCCCGGGCGGATGCCCCGCTCCGGACCTGCATCGCCACTTGCGGATACGGTTCCGAGGCGTCGGCCCGTGCCTCCTTTATGAATCACTCTGGTTCAGCAGATCTTCAACGGACACCGCGCCGCCTCGATACAAGCGTATGACCTTGGTTGCGCGCTCGAGGATGAACGCCGGCGGATCAACGACAAACGTCGTCCGGTCACGGCTCATGTGTCCAAACACTTTCTCTTCTTCGAATCGGTGCTCGTCATCACCATCGGTGAAGACGGAATCGAGGACCAGGACCCGCGGGTCCTTGATGAGCATCCTGGCCATGTCGATGCGCCGTTTCTGGCCGAGAGAAAGTTGCACGCCGTCGCCCCCGATCATGGTATCGAGCCCGTCGGGGAGGCTTTCCGTCAGGCTCGCAAGACCAACGGCCTCGGCAGCCGACGCCACGGCCCAGTCGCCGGTATCGGGCGCCGAGTAGCGGATGTTGTTGGCGATAGTATCCGAAAACAGGAACGGCTCCTGAAACACGATGCCCACTTCATCGCGGACCTGCCCCAGAGGCAGGTCGCCAAGCTCCACGCCGTCCAGATATATCTTGCCGTGTGTGACGTCGTAAAAGCGCGCCAGCAGGTAGCCCAGTGTGCTCTTCCCCGAGCCCACGGGCCCCACAACCGCCACCACCTCGCGCGGTCTTATTGTGGCGTTCAGATCGCGAATGCAGTTCACAGTGCCACCGTAACTGAAATGGACATTTTCAAATGCCACCTCTCCCTTCACGGACGTCAGCGGAGGGCTGTCAGTGCTGTCAACAACGTCAGGTGCCGTATCCAGGAGGTCCATGATTCTCTCGGCGCTGGTTGCGGTTCCGAGGGTGTGCCCCATTTGGGTCATCAGCGTCAGCGACAGCGGATAAAGCATCCCGACGTACCCGAGGAATGCCATGAACTCGCCGGTTTTCATCGGGCTGTTCATTACCATCCTGCCTCCGTAGTACCACACGCCCACGGTTCCCAGCCCCACGGCCACGTCGGCCAGTACCTTCTGCCACAGGCGCATCGAGCCGAGCTTCAGCTTGGAGTCGAGCAGTCTGTTGGCGCGGCCGAAGAAGCGGTCTCGTTCCTCCGCCTCGGCGGTCGAGGCGGCTACGACCTTTCCGCCCATCAACGATTCCACAAGCCCCGTCGCCAACCCAGCCTGGCGCTCGCGTATACTGCGATTGCCCGACTTTATCGGCCGCCTGAATCCGACGTAGAGCAGCAGGTGCAGCGGCACCACAGCCAAGGACACTGCCGCCAGGGCAGGGTGCTTTGCAAAAATGATGATCAACACACCCGCCACCAGCAGAACCGTGTTGGCGGTCTTCGGCAGGCCGTTTTCAATGAAACCCTCGACCTGTGAAACATCGCCCATCACTCGCGAAAGGCTCTCGCCGGCGCTGCGGTCGGCATTCTGGCTCACCGACAGTGCCTGTATATGTTGATAGAGCATGCCGCGCAGGCTAAGGGCGGTGTTCTCGCCGGCCGTTAGCATTGATCTGCGCCCCACGAACACGAAAGCGTTTCTCAGCACGTAGAGCAGCAGCAACCCGGCGGCAAACGTTGGGAGGGCCAGTGTTTGGGCGGTGAAAACGTTGTCAATTGCCAGCTTGATAGTCCACGGAATAGTAAGGCTCACACCCGACGCCAAGGCGGCGCACAGCAGCCCCGCTGCTATCTTGCCACCCGACGCGCGGACGCACGACATCAACAGTCGCAAGACTTGGCCTTTACCGCTACCGGTCATTTTCTTGCCATCCGTAGTGAGTGCAGGCCTCGCACCACATCGGCACGTAACCTGCTCCAGACGCGCACCTCGGCCGTCACGGCGCACTTCTACCGCGCGCGCACCTTCTTCTCTATGTATAGTATACGAATTGTTCTGCCCAAAGGCAAGCCATGAAACGTTTCTTTCCCCTCACACCGTGTAATTACTTGTAACGCTGCCGTATGCGGGCACCGCTCGCAGCCGAAGAGCGCCCAAATGTACCGTCAAACAGGACGGGCGCAACATGCTCGCATGCCCGGCAGGCGGCCGTCGTCGAGCATGCTGCCCAGGATTATAGGGCATGCCGGCGAGACGGATCTTCCCGCTGCAACAGTCTGGCTGAGAATGCACGTGATGTCGAACATACGGCGTTTTTCCGCTTCACATATTCTCTCAATCCTGTTATAATACTGTGTGGAACTTGGCGCTCGGCGGGAGAATTCCCGCAATGTCGCACCTTGAAACGAACTGAGTTGAAGTAGTTTGGAGAAGCCGTACCATGGTCCTCGAGCTCCCGGCCCTGCCCGATTTTGAACCCAAGACGCTGGACTTCGCCCCGATCCCGGCGTTCGCTTACAACAAAACGCTCAAGCAGGAGATCAAGGAAAAGACTCTCACGCCTGAGGATGCCGTCAGAATCTATCAGCAGATGCTGTGCATACGGATCTTCGAGGAGATGATCCGCACCGTTCGAATGAACGCCTACGAGCCGCTGAAAGGCTTCGAGTATCGCGGGCCCACGCACCTGTCGGTGGGGCAGGAAGCGGCCGCCGTGGGAGCGTGCGCCGCGCTCAGGCTCGTCGATTACATCACAAGCACGCATCGCGGCCACGGCGAAAGCATCGCCAAGGGCTGCATGGCGGCTTATCAGCGAACCGACGATGAGCTGCGCGCCGTGCTCGGCGACCGCGCCGGCGAAGCGAAGAACCGCGAGCAACTCGAAGAACTCGCCCTCGAAGAACACCTCTTCAAGACCATCGCCGAGCTGTTTGGCAAGGACGCCGGCTACTGCCGCGGGCGCGGCGGCGGAATGCACATCGCCGACTTCAGCGTAGGGCACCTGGGCGCAAACGCGATCGTCGGAGGCAGCCTCGGCATCGCAGTGGGGGCGGGCTTCTCGGCCAGGTATCGCGGCACCGACCAGGTGGCGCTGTGCTTCGCGGGCGACGGCGCCTATGCCAACGGCATCTGCCTCGAGGCGATGAACCTCGCGTCGATGGAACAATTCACCAACCAGCTTGCAAGCAAACCCTACGGCGTGCCAACCATCTTCCTCATCATCAACAACCAATACGGCATGACCGGTCAGCAGCGCGGCGAGACGTCGAGCATCGACTACCTCGCAAGGCGCGCGGCAGGGTTCTGCCAGCACTCGATGCACGCGGAAGTCGTGAACGGTATGGATCCGCTGGCGGTGCGCGATGCCATAGCCCGCGCGGCCCAAACCGCCCGCGAGGGCCACGGCCCCGTCATGCGAGAGGTGATAACCTACCGCTTCCACGGCCACTCGCTGAGCGATCCGCGCAACGAATACAGAACCCGCGACGAAGAAGAAGCCTGGAGGGCGATCGATCCTCTGATCACCTTCCCCAAGGCACTCATCGAGGCCGGCGTCTGCTCGCAGGAAGACATCGACAAGATGCAGGCAAACGCCGAGGAACGCCACGCACGCGCCGCCGTTCGCGCGGCCGAAACACCCGAGCCGCATCCCGACGATGTAGCCAGGTTCCTCTTCTCCGACGGCTTCGAAAACGACGTGCCCGAAGAAAACACGAAGGTCGAGCATCTCGACGACAAGCCCGAGATCAAGCGCGACGCCCAGGGAAACATCACCTTCAAGGACGCCATCAAGGAAGCCCTCTACGAAGAGATGAATCGCGACAACCGCGTGATAATCTACGGCGAAGACGTGGCCGACTACGGCGGGGCGTTCAAGGTTACCAAGGGCCTGCTCGAAACCTTCGGGCGAGATCGAATCTTCAACACCTCCATCTCGGAGGCGGGCATCATCGGCACGGTCGTCGGCGCCGCAATGACCAACATGCGGCCGGTGGTAGAGCTGATGTACTCCGACTTCGAATTCCAGGCGGGCGACCAGATATACAACCAGGCCGCCAAGTGGAGCTACATGTCGGGCGGGCAAACAAGCGTGCCCATTGTCATTCGCACCTCCACGGGCGCCGGCAAGGGCTACGGCGGCCAGCACTCGCAGAGCGTCGAGAGCCACTCCACGCACACGCCCGGACTCAAGGTCGTCGTTCCATCCACGCCATACGACGCCAAGGGCCTGCTCAAAACAGCCATCCGCGATCACAACCCTGTCATGTTCGTCGAGAGCCAGGCACTCTACAACGACAAGGCCGCGGTGCCGGAAGAAGAGTACCTCATCCCGTTCGGCGAGGCCGACATCAAGCGCAAGGGCAAGGACGTTACCATCGTGGCGTGGGGATTCATGGTCAGGCAGGCACTCGACGCCGCCGGGCAGCTCGCCGAAAAGCACGGGCTCGAGGCCGAAGTGATCGACCCGCGGACGCTCATCCCGCTGGACATTGACACCATCCTCCGCTCCGTAAAAAAAACCGGCCGGCTGATCGTCACGTCGCAGTCATGCACCACGGGCTCCTACACCGGCGAGATATGCTCGCAGGTGCAGCGGCGGGCGTTCGACTACCTCGACGCCCCCATCGTGCGCGTCGGCGCCGTCGACGCGGTATCGCCGCAGTCGTACGTTCTCGAGACCGCCTACCTCCCAAACGCCGCCAAGGTATTGGCAGCGGCCGAAGAGCTGTGCAATGTGAAGAAGTAGCACCGACCCCGCCACCAAGGCCCAATAACGATCACGGGCGACAGCCTTTGCGCCGTCGCCCGTGATCATTATTGATGATGTTGTGGGAGGAGAACTCTTGGGACGTTGCCAGAACTCCCGGGCTTTCGGCAGGCGGCCGGAGATGCGGCCTACTTCTGCTCCTCGAGGTCGTCAAAGTATTGCTTGATTTTCTCTCGGTACTGCGGCGGAATGTCTTCGCGGCGGACGGCGTCGTCGGCCATCTTCCTGGCTTCCCCGAGAACGTCCCGATACTCGGCCTTGGCTTCGGCGTCGTCGGGCGGCATGCCGCGCAGGAACTGTGTGGCGAGTATCTTGCCGGGGCCTATGTTGGGCGGCAGCTTGGTGGGGTTGAAGTCGACGGGCCCCTTTTCCGCGAGGGGGCGTTGGCCCTGGCCCATTCCGCCGCGAGGGCCCTTGACGGCGGCCGGGCCTGTGCCCATGCCTGCCCCGAGGCCGCCTGCACAGCATCCCTGGCAGCACGGCCCGCCGTCGGGGCCGAAGGCAAACGGGCAGCACACGCAGCCGAAGGTTCCGCATCCGATGCAGCTCTTGTTGCCGCAGGCCTTGCAGATGTTGCTCGGGTTGTTGCACGACATGCACGCCTTCTCGTACTCGAGGAGGTCTTGTGCGAAATTGAGCGAGCTTGCTTGCTGCATCAGCTTCTGAAGCTCCTGCATCTGCTGCTGGGTGAGCTTCATCTGTTGCATGGCCTTTGCGAGCTTGGCGGCGTCTTTCGGGTCGAGCGACCCAAGCTGCTCTGCGAGGTCGGCGAGGTTTTGCGTGAGCTGATCGTTGGCGGGCATGTTCCTGGCGAGTTCCTTGAGGGCCTCGCCGAGTTTTTTTGCTTCTTCGGGTGAGATTTCGCCGCTCTTGAGCTGGTCGGCGAGCTTGGCGAGGGCGGCGGCGGCTTCGTCGAGCTTTCCTTTCTGGAGGGCGTCGGTCAGCTTCTTCATGCACGCCTTGGCTTTGCTGAGCCTTTCGGTTTTGTCCCGGAGCTTGCCTGTTTTGTCGAGCTTGAGGGCGTTGAATTTGTCGGCGCGGTCGGTCTTTTCACGCTGCTTGCGGATTTCGTTGGTGAGTTTGGACATCTTGACCATGGCCTGCTGTTTGGTTTTGGGTGCTTTGGCCAAGTCGTCGGCGAGTTTCTGCATCTTGAGGGCGAGCTTGTTGAGCTTTGTCAGTTTTTCCTTCTTGATGCGATCCTGGAAGTGCTGCACCTTGATGGCCATGTGTTCTGCCCGCTTCTTCACTTCTTCGCGCTCGATGCGGCGGTCGGTGTCGCGTTGTTGCCGGCCGAGGATGTCCATCTGCGGCACAAACAGCAGCCCCACGGCGAGTGCGAGCATCGGGGCGGGCAGCAGCTTGAACTCTCTGGGCGGTTGGAAGCGAAACCGTGCGGCGTCGATGTTTTGGGCGTGGCGTTCGGCGTCGGCGGCGAGTGCCGGCGCCATCGGCTCTACTGAAGATCGGGTTATCGCCAGTGCCGTTGATATGCGTTCTTGAAGGCCGAAGGTGCCGTCGATTTGCCTGGCGGCGTAGCCGGCGTTTATCCGCTTGCGAGTCAGCACGAACCACGCCACCCCGCCGGCAACGGCACACGCGCCGGCGATCAGCGCAACGGTGTGCCCCAGGTGGAAAAACCTGTCGATGACAACAAGTGCGGCGGCGACAATGGCAAGATAGAAAAGGAGCCTGGCGGCGGAAACGAGGAACTCGATGAGCGCCAGGCGCTGCTTCACGCGGTTGACTTTGCCCTCCAGAACCGTCATGGCAATTTCCTCCTTAAAGCCGTATCCTTGATCGGACGTGGTGTGCGTCTACCTAATCATACCACTTGAGCGGGGAGAAGTCAAGAACTAGAAGGAAAAAAAACCGGGTTCTTCCGGGTTCAGTGTGGGTGCCGAATCGTCGTCGTCGTCGATCCGATCTGCCGCCCTTCGGGGGCTCGCCTTTGAATCGCCCTCGTCCTCGTCGTCGTCGTCGATCCGGCTCGTCCATCCCGTCCATCCGCGCCTATCAGTCGTCCTTACAGGACTGCACCCGCGAGTCGGTGTTCGGCTTGTGCAGTGCCGC
>JABMSA010000110.1 GCA_013202185.1 Planctomycetota bacterium | reverse complement strand
TGATGAACGCGCACGACTTCACCACGCCGCACAAGACCCGGCTGGTGGAGAAGCTGGCCGAGATCCTTCCCGGCGATCTCAACGGCTTTCAGCTTTACGATTCGGGCACGACGGCCGTCGAGGCGGGTATGCGCGTGGTGCGGGCCGCCACGAAGAAGAGCGAACTGATCTCGTGCTTCCACGACTTCCACGGCAAGACCTATGGCAGCGTGTCGCTTGCGCAGATGCGCTCCCGCGCGTACGGGGCCGTGCGGGCGCCCGGCATGCACATGGTTCCGCGCCCTGATGTTTACCGGCCGATGTGGGTGAAGGCCGATGGCACAATCGACACGGACAAATACATCGAGTTCTACGACGAATACATCAACAAGGCGACGGTCCACGATGTTGCAGGATTTGTTCTGGAGCCGATCCAGGGTTGGGCGGGCTCGGTGATGCCGCCGGACGATTTCTTTCCGAAGCTCCGGAAGTACTGAGACGAAGCGGGCATTCTGTTGATGGTCGACGAGGTGCTCACCTCTTGGGGGCGCACGGGCAAATGGCTGTGCATGGAGCATTGGGGCGTTGTGCCTGATGTCGTGGCCCTGGGCAAGGGCTTCGGCAACGGGTTCCCGGTCACGTGTGTGGCGGTTCGCGAACCGTACAACGAATCGTTCGAATCGATCTCGGCCTCGAGCAGTTACGGCGGCAATCCGATGGCGTGCGCGGCGGCGCTCGCCTGCATCGAGGTGATCGAGGAAGAGAACCTGCTGGAACGCTCCGCACACCTGGGACAACTCGCCCTGAAGCGAATGGAAAAAATCAAGTCGGCCCATCCGATAGTGGGAGACGTGCGAGTGAAGGGCTGCCTGATGGGCATCGAGCTGGTCAAGGACAAATCGACCAAAGAGCCGCTGGACGAGGCGGGGAAACTCGTGTATCAGAAGGCGTTCGGCAAGGGGCTGGCGTGGATTCCGGCCGGGCACATTTTGCGCATGAGCCCGCCAATCATCATGGAAGACGAGGTCCTCCTGAAAGGGCTGGACATCATCGACGAGGCAATCGGCGAAACCGAGAAGGAATTGGGGTTTTGATCTCGATACGTGAAAGACGGCGTTGCGTGAATTGCAACAGGAGCTGAACGATGAGCCTGAAGGCCGGAACCGGTCGGAGCGATATTTCTCCTCGGCAGTCCATGTTTCTTGTCGGCTATCCTCATGTCCAACGGATGTCTGCCGGGGTCCACGATCCGCTGTATGCTTCGGCTCTCTATCTGGACGACGGAACGAACGCTGTCATATCGATCGCTTTGGACACTCTTTATGTTTCGCACCACACGGCTCGCGAGTGCCGGGCCGAAATCGGGCGTGCAACCGGCCTGCCGACGGAAAACATAATGATCTCCGCCACGCACACGCATTCGGCGCCGGTGACCGCCGACATCCTGGCGTGGCACGCCGACCCCGTGGTGCCTCCCCTCGATGACGACTACATGCGCCTGCTGCACAACGACATCGTCCGGGCAGCGACTTCGGCCCACGAGAGTGCAGGACCGGCCGTTGTTGCAATCACGTCGGCCCGGGCGGAAGGCGTCGGCGGGAATCGCCTGTCGCCGGACGGCGTTCATGATCGCGAGGTCGGCATCATATATGTAAAGAGCAAGCGCGACGGCAAGCCGCTGGCGCTGCAAGTGATCTACTCGATGCATCCGACCGTGATTCACGAGGACACGACCCTGGCTACCGCCGATTTCCCGGGCGCCGTACGCTGCCGCCTGGAGGACGAGCTTGCCGGATGCCGGGTTTTGTATCATACCGGCCCGTGCGGAAATCTCAGCCCTCGGTACCACGTTTCGGCGCAGACGTTCGCTGAGGCCGAGCGTCTTGGCGCGAAGCTTGCTGGATTCGTCGGCGAGGCCATCGACGATCTGGACGACGCCGACTTCTCGGATGATCCGAATGTAGCGGCTGCGGCGGCGTTTGTGGAGCTGCCGGGGCGTGAGTTTCCGTCGGTGGCAGAGGCCCGGGCCAACCTGGATCGCGTTGTCGCACGCTACAACCGTCTGAAACGGGAAAACGCGGGGCAAGGGCCGATCAGGACGGCCGAGTGTGAGATCTTTGGTGCCGAAGAACAAGTTGAGCTGGCCAAGGCTCAGGAATCCGGCGAGCTGTTGCGCTTCCGCCGCGAGCACATGCCCGCCGAAGTGCAGGTGCTGCGCATTGGCGACGCCTTCATTGCCGCGCTGCCCGGCGAGTGTTTTGTGGAATACAGCTTGCAGATAAAACAGCATGCCCCCGGGCGGGCGTTTGTTGTGAGCATGGCCAACGGCGAACTGCAGGGCTACATCACAACGCCGGGAGCCCGGGGATACGAAGCCGATATGAGCATGTTCAAACCGGAATCCGGCCCCATCATGGTCGCCGCCGCCCTCAGGCTGATGTCCGAGTTCAAAGCATGATGTCAAGTCAATGAATCACAGGCTTCACACAAGCCGATTCCACGTAGAAACGGCCTGCATCATGCAGAGTCCGGATGGCAACCACGGATCCAAGCAGTGGCACAGCCCTCTGGGCTGTGTTCCGGATCGCACCTGCCAATTCGTCCGGACCGGTCGGTTCCGGATGGCACC